>DASUNL010000558.1:0-3262 GCA_036277175.1 Pyrinomonadaceae bacterium
TAGACTGTCGCGTGTAGTGCCGGGAATTTCAGTGACGATGGCCCTGTCCATCGCCAGCAAACCATTGAAAAGACTGGACTTACCCACATTCGGGCGGCCGACGATGGTGACTCTTAGGCCGTCCTTGAGGAGGCGGCCGGAGCGGAAGGTTCGGGCAAGGTCTGAAAGACGCGCGACGAGGGAGGAGAGCTTATGTGCGACGTCGCGTGTAACGTCTTCGGGTAAATCGTCCTCGACGAATTCGAGCGCGGATTCGAGTGGGACGATGATTTCAATGAGCGCGTCTTTGACGGGTTGCAGACGCGCTGAGAGTTCGCCGCCGAGTTGTCGCGCGGCTTGGCGCACGCCCGCGAAAGTCCTCGCGTCAATCAAATCGCGGACGGCCTCGGCTTGGCTGAGATTGAGTCGTCCGTTCGAGAGGGCGCGCAGGGTGAACTCGCCGGGGTCGGCGGCGCGCGCGCCGCGTCGCAGGATGGCGTCGATGACGTGGAGCAGAAGCGGCGGCGAGCCGTGGCAGCTTAGCTCGATGACATCTTCGCCGGTGAACGAGTGTGGCGCTTTGAAGTAGGTGACGAGCGCGCGGTCAATGACCGCTCCGCTTTCGGGGTCGTGAATTGATTTGAGTGAGACGCGGTTGGGCTCGGGGTCGAACTCTTCTTCGCGGAGCAGTGAACGCACGAGCGCGAGTGCGCCCGCGCCGCTCATGCGGACGACACCGATGCCGCTGCGACCGGGAGGCGTAGAGAGAGCAACGATGGTGTCTGTTGCTTGCACCGATGGAGATGAAGGAACGCGCGCGTGACGACGGCGTCGAAGCGATTCGTCTAACGACCGGGGGACGACTTCAAACTTACTTCTTCAAACTTACTTTGAGCCGGCGCGCGTTTCCTTCGCCGACCGACTCGGTGAAGAGTTGTTCGTCGTCGGCGAGCGCGAGGTGAATGATGCGTCGCTCGCCCGCAGTCATCGGGCCGAACGTGAAAGGCACGCCCGACGTCTTCACGCGGTCGGATGCGTGCCGCGCCATCGCGCGCAACTCGGCCTCGCGCACGGCGCGGAAACTGTCGACGTCGCACACGACGCGCGTGCCTTCGGGAAACTTACGCGCGAAGGATTGATTGACGAGGTGTTCGAGCGCGTCTAAAAGTTCGCCGCCTTCGCTGCGCAGGAGCGGCGAGTCCGCGCCGTCGATGTTCATGACGCAGCCCGCTTCGGACTCGGAAGCGTCGGCGCGCATGTCGAGGCGCGCGGCCTCAAACACACTGTTCAGGAAATCTTGCGCTTGAACGAAACTCTCATTCATCGGCCCGACACCTCCACGCACTTCACGCGAACACCGCTATCAGCCACGCGCCTGCGAGACGCTCGGCGTATTCAAATTTTTCTTCGGGCGCTTCTCGGCCTTGTCCTTCTCGGGCGGCGGCCCTTGGTCGTCTTCCGACTTGATGAGTCGGTTGATGAGTAACTGCTGGCCGAAGCCGACGAGGTTGCCGACGAACCAGTAGACGAGCAGTCCCGACGGCGCGCTCCAGAGCATGTACAACATCATCACCGGCAGAATCACCGCCATCATCTTACGCTGAAGCGGGTCGGCCGAAGGCGCGGGCGTGCTCAGTTGAAGGACGACCATCGAGGCGGCCATCAAAATCGGCAGCAGGTGAATCGGGTCTGACGCCGACAAGTCGGGCATCCATAAGAACGACGCGCGTCGGAAGTCAATCGAGATTGTGATGGCGCTGTAGAGCGCGATGAGGAACGGCATCTGGATGAGCAGAGGGAGACAACCGCCGAGCGGGTTGGCCTCCTTCATCAGACGCAGTTGCTCCATCTGAAGTTCTTTCAGGCGCGGGTCGTTCGCCTTGAGGCCCTTCATCTTCTCCTGTATCTCCTTCATCCGCGGCGCGTGCCTCTGCGCGCGCTTCATGGCCTTCGACGAGCGCCACTTGAGCGGGAAGAAGAGCATGTAGATGATGACGGTGAAGATGATGATGGCGACGCCGTAGTTACCCGTCAGGTCGTTTAAATACTTAATCGCCTTGAGCAACTGAACCGCGATGGGCCGCGTAAAACCTAGCCATCCGTAATCAATCAGACCTTCTAAATCAACCGGCCGCTTCGTGAGTTGACTGAGCGTTCCGCTCGTCTCTTCGAGCGCGAAGTGGTCTTTCGGGCCGACGAAAAGATAGGCGGGCGCGTCGCTCGCGGGCACGGGCACGAGACTCGTGACGAAGAATCTTTCCTCTTGTTTGCTCAACTCGGCGGGAAACTTCTTCGTGTGAAACTGAACGCCTGCGGCCGGCTCCGGCAGGACGAGTGCCATCGCGAAGTAGGTGTCGCCGATGGCCGCCCAATCGACCGGCTGTCGCAGCTCTTGGAAGTTCTGAGACTTCTTGTACTCGGCGTCTTCGCTCTGCTCGTTCTGCGCGATCTCGGCGGAGCGGAGTCGGAACGAATCGTCGCCCAACGCGGCCACGCCCTCGGGCGCGACCGAATAGAACGTGTATTGCGGAACGCTCTGATCGCCGACACTCGGCCCGACGACCATGCGCACGTTCGGCACGCGCTGACCATTCTGCGCGACTTCAGTTTTAAGTCCGACGATGTACTGCTCGGCGTCGAACGTCAGAGTCTTCGTCACCTGAAGACCCGTCGCCGCGTCCTGCATGACGAACTTAACTTCTTGCGACTGGCCGGGACTCAACTCGACGCGCGCGTCGCCCGTCTCGCCCGCGATGCTCGCGCCACTGACGCTGTAGTTTTTGTTGGCGAGCGCCGCGTCCAAATCGGCGCGCCCCGTTACGAGACGGAGCGGCGCAAACTCGGCATGCTCCGTCGCCGTCGGGATGAGTTGCAGATCGTCGCAAGCGCCCTTCGGACTCGCAATCGCGCAGAGCGGGCGGCCCGTGTCTTTATTCTTTTTGAGAACCCAACTCTTCGCGACCGCTCCGCGCGTGTCGAACTGAACTTCGTAGAGCGGCCCCGCGACGGTCACGGTTCGCTGCGCGACGTTGTCATCAACGACCTGCGCGCTCTCGCCCGCACGCACGTCGGCCGTCGTCTCGACGTCCGGCGGCTGCGGCGTCGCGGGCGAAGCGTCGGGCGTCGCGGCGGTGTTGGCGTTCTGTTGCGGAGCTTGCGGAGCGGGAAGCAGGTAACTCCAGCCGAAGAGGATGATCGCGGAAATTGTGAATGCTAGTAGGAGTCGCTTCTGTTCCATGAAATTTGATACGAGCGGAGGACGGCTGTCGTTTATAAAACGCCG
>DASUNL010000559.1:0-14677 GCA_036277175.1 Pyrinomonadaceae bacterium
GTCGGTGAGCATGAAGCTCTCGAACGAAGGCACCTCCTCGCCCGCCCCGGCCGCGCGCGGCTCAGGCTCTTCGTCGGCGGGCGCGCCGCCGAGCGCGGCCAGACGCTCGCGGTAGCGCGGCGCGTCGGGCAAGAGGCGGACGAGCTGCGCGAGCGCGGCGCGCTCATCCTCGACGGCGCGCGCGGCCTCGGCCGACTCGACGAGTCGTTCGAGCGCCGTGCGCAGACGCTCGTCGTCGCGCTGCCACTGGTGGATGCGGACGAGTTGGCGCAGCGCGTTGATGTGCTCGGGGTCGCGGCGCAAGACCTCTTCGAGCAGCTCGACGAGCGGCGTCTCGTTGCGCTCGGCGAGCGCAGGCTCGATGGTCTGCGCGAGCAGCTTCGTGGCCTGCTCGAAGTCGTTGAGCTGAAGGTAGAGGCGCGCGACCTCGAAGTGATAGGTGTAGCTCTTGGGGTCGCGCGCGACCAGCTCGCGCGTCGCGCGCTCGGCCTGCGGCGCGTTCTCGCCCTCGACGTAGGCGCGCACAAGCATCGCGCGAAGCTCCAAGTCGCCGGGCTTGAGCCTGACCGCATCTTCGAGCGTCTCGGCCGCCTCGTCGGACGTGCCCAAGGCGATGTGCGCGGTGAGGAGTCCGTGGAGCGCGGCGTGGCCCTGCGGGCGAAGCTCCAGAGAGTTGCGGTAGGCTTCGAGCGCGCGCTCGTGTTCGCCGCGACCGGCGAGGCGGTCGCCCGCGCCGTTGAAGGCGTCGGCCGCGAGGTCGCCGAGTCCCTCGCGGCCGAGGCCCTCGGCGAGGCGGAGGCGAATCTCGATGTTGTTCGGGTCGAGGTCGGCGACGCGCTGTAGAACTTCGAGCGCCTCGCGCGTCTCGCCGCGTCGGGCGAGCGACTCGGCGACGGTCATGTACTGCGCGCGCGCGTCGACCATCAAGCCCTGCTGCTCGTAGAGCGCGGCCAAGGCGACGGCGACGGCCGGGTCGTCGGGCGTGAAGCGCGTCACCTTCTTGTACATCGCGATGGCTTTCAGCGAGAAGCCCTGTACGCGATAATGGTCGGCGACACGTTTGAAGCAGCTGACGGCTTCGTCGCGTTTGCCGGTGCGCGCGTAGAGGTCGCCGAGCGTGTTGAGCGCGGTGTAGTCTTCCGGGTCTTCATCGACGATGCGGCGATACTCCGTGATGGCCGCGGGGATTTTCCCCTGCGCGAGACTCTTCTCCGCCGCACGGACGGCCTTTGCCTTGTCGAATGCCATTTGGAGTTCGGTTAAATTTTGAGGAGTCGGGGTAACGGTTCGGCGAGGCGGGCGGGGCCACCGCGGACGGCCCGGCGTCCGTCGGGATAACTCTCGACACTAACCGCCCTAACCTCTATTTCGGGCAAAATTTACGCTAACATGCGTCGCGGCGAGTGTCAACGTAAGGAAAGGACGAAGGCCCGCGCGGCGGTTTTCAACCCTTGAGCGCACACGAACCCGACCCGCACGCGAGACCGAGGACGCATGACGACGGAGCGCAGTCGCGCCCCGACCGGCGGCCGCCGAGCGCTTCGACCACGCGCGAAAGTGTGCGGCGCGCGGGCGCGGCCGTCTCACTCGTCGGCCTCGTCGCGCACGCCGTCGCCGCCCCGCACTCGATTGCGGGAGCGTGGATCGGACTCTCGCTCGTCACGCTCGGGTGGCTGCTCGCCCTCCTCGGCGGCGCGCGCACGGGCGTCCGCGGCACGCGCCTCGACCTCCCTCTGTGGCTTCTCTTCAACTGGACGATACTCTCGGCCATCCTCTCCTACGAGCCGCGCATCTCGCTCGCCAAGCTCGCGCTCGCCAGCAATTTTCTCATCTTCTACGTCCTCCAAGCCGCGCTCACACGCCGCGCGGCCGTCCTGCTCGCCGCCTTGATGATTCTCTCGGCCTCGGCCGGCGTGCTCTGGGGCGCGGGCGAAATCGCAATCGGGCGCGGCGTCCTCGTCGAAGAAGTAAGAGCCGGGAGCGCGCTAAGTTCGGAGACTCCTTTGCGCGCGGGCGACGCCGTGTGGCGCGTCGGCGGGCGGCGCGTCTCGACGGTCGAAGAGATTGACGCGCGCATACGCGAAGCGACGGCGGGCGAGCGTCTACCTTTGAGCGTCATCACGCGCGGCGAGCACGCCGAGTGGCCGGGCCTAGTCGTCACCGAAGAGTTGAAGCGCGACACTTCGCCCTCGGGTTTAGTCTCGCGCGGGCCGACGCGGCGCTTCCGCGCCTCGGGCTGGACGCGACATTACGAGACCTTCGCGGAGCTACTCCAAATCATCGCGCAACTGGCGCTCGGCTTCGCGCTCGCGGCGCACGCGCGCTCGCGCCCGCGTCGGCTCGTCCTCATCGCGGCCACGGCCTTCGCGCTCCTCGGCATGGGCATCGCTCTGACGGCGATGCGGACGGTGCTCGTCGCCTACACCTTCGGCGCGTTCGTCATCCTCGTGCGCGCGTCGTTGGGAAGGCGCACGCGCCTCGCGCTCGTCGGCTGGCTCGCGGCGGCCGTCGCGGCGGGCGCGCTCGCCGTGTGGGCGACGCGCGCGGGCGGCGCGCTCATGTTTCAAGACGACTCGGCCACGCTTCGCGCACAGGTCGCGCGCACGGCGGTCGAGCGCGTCGCCGTCCATCCCTTCTTCGGTCACGGCATGGACGCCGTCAAGCGTCACTGGCACGAGTGGGGCTTTCCGGGGACGGACGCCGTGCACACGCACTCGACGCCGATTCAACTCGCCTTCGACCGAGGCATCCCTGCGCTCATCCTCTGGCTCTGGGCGATGGCCGCGCTCTGGACGATGGCGGCGCGCGCCGAGCGGATGTGGCGCGACGCGGACGACGCGGGCGCGCACGGCCTCACGCTCGGCGCGACGGGCGCGCTCGCCGGATTCCTCGCAAGCTCCGTCGTCAACTACAACTTCGGCGACTCCGAGGTCGCGCTCCTCCTCTGGTGGCTCGCCGCCTCAATCGTCGTCTTCAGCAAAGACAGAAGTCAGGAGTCCGGAGTCTAGAGTTCGGAGCGAAGACGAAAGAGACTCGCGGATAGTCGAAGACTGTCCTTTGCTTCCGACTCCGGGACTTCGGACTCTTAAATCACGTCGGCGAAGTTTTTGCGCGTCTTGGCGAACCACCAGTAGCCGAGGAGGAAGACTGCGAGCGCGCAGAGGGTGAAGTAGAGGAGGCCCGACCAGTCGGGCGGCGAGCCTTCGAGGAGCGCGCGCCGGTAGCCGCGCACGAGCGGCGTGAAGGGGTTTAGTTCGAGCAGACGGCGATACCTTTCGGGGACGAGCGTCTCCGGGTAGATGATGGGCGTCAGGTACATCCACGCCATCAGCAGGAGTCCGGCCGCCTGCGCCGTGTCGCGCACGAAGACGCCGAGCGAGGCGACGAGCCACGACGCGCCGAGCGCGAACAGGAGTTGCGGAACAAGTAGGACGGGCAGCCACAGCACCGTCGCGTGCAGCTCGCCCCGGATGATGACGGCCGCGACGAGCAGCGCGATGGTGCCGAAGAGTTGGCCCGCGTGCGCGGCGAGTGTCTGCGCGACGGGCAGCGTCTCCAAGGGGAAGACGACGCGCTTGACTAAGTTCGCGTGCGCGACGACCACGCCCGAAGACCCCTGCACCGACTCCTGAAAAGCCGTCCAAGGCAGGAGTCCGCAGAAGAGGTAGAGCGCGTAATCGAGCGCCGTGCCGCCGCGCTCGAAGCGCGCGTTGAAGATTTCCGCGAAGATGAAGGTGAAGATGGCAATCATCAGCGCGGGCGTGACGACGGCCCACAGGAGGCCGAGGGCGGAGCCTCGGTAGCGCGCCAGAGTCATCCGCCGCGCGAGCGGCCAGATGAGGTCGAGCCTTCGCGGAAGCTCTAGGAGCGGCCTCCACACCGCGCGCCGCGCCGTCTGCGCCGAGATCATGACGGGCATTCTAACAGGAGTCGGCGGAAGTCGTCCGAACAGTTCGACGGCCGCGCGGCTCTTAACTGTCGGGAGGCCGAAGATGCGTAGCCCCGAACGTGAGACGTGGTTGGTGCTGCGCGCGCAGGCGGGCGACCGCGAGGCGTTCGACGAGCTTCTGCGCGGCGTGCAGGCGCAGCTCTTCCGTTACCTCTTGCGTCTCGCGGGCGAGCGCGAGCTGGCTGAGGACGTGTTGCAGGAAGTCTTCATCCGCGTCTACCGAAAGCTCGTTTGGCTCCACGACCCCGCGCTCTTCCGCCCGTGGGCCTACCGCATCGCCACGCGCGAGGCGTTCAAGGCGCTCCGGCGCGAGCGGCGCTGGACGGAGCAGGTGCGCGACGAGGAGTTGCTCGCCTCGCTCCCGGCGCGCGAAGAGGACGAAGGAGCGGACGCCGACCTCATCGCTCGTCTGCCGCGACTCGTCGCGCGCGTCTCGCCCGCCAGCCGCGCCGTGCTCCTGCTCCACTACCTCGACGAGCTGACGCTCGAAGAGGTCTCGGACGTGCTTGAGCTGAGTACGGGCACGGTCAAGTCGCGTCTCGCCTACGGCCTCGCGACGTTGCGCCGCCTGCTCGGCCGCGACGACGAAACCACGACGACACGAAAGGGGAAACGTGATGGCCGAGAAGAAGACCGGCGAGACGTCGAACAAGCCGATTGACAAGCCGACGGACTCTAACGACGACGACGAGCGGCAAGCCGCGCGGAGTTTGAAGACGGCCATCATCATCTTCGCCGTCGTCGAGGCGCTCGTGCTCATCCCCGTCGTGATTTATCTCATGCGCCGCTAGAGTCGGCGGCGCGCGTTGCTTTTCGTTTGACGATGGAGGTTCTCATGAACGAGTCGAACAACATCGACGGCGTCCGCCGCGCGGCGCTCGACCGCATCGACCGGAGCGAGCGCAACTACCGGCTCGCCTTCTACGGCGCGGCCCTGCTCGAAGCGCTCTTCCTCGCGGGCTACCTTCTGCTCGCGGACTTCTCCGAACGCCTGCACCTGCTCCTCTTCCTCGCCACGGTCGCCACCTACACCCTCGTCGCGCTCGGCCTCCTCGCCCTCGGCGCGCACACGACGCGCGGCAACCTCCGCGTCCTGCGCGCCGTCGAGGCTCTGGAAGAACGGCTCGGCGGCGGGCGTCGCTAGGCGAGCGAGCGCGGCCGACCGTGGAGAGCGCGGGTGAGCGGGCGTTGCCTCGCGCGCGTCTCTTCGACTATGCTTGGCGCGCCGCGCGCACGCTCTGTCTCAAGCAGCCCTCGAAACCCCTAAGGAGAGATTCACCCGATGAAGCTCGAAGACGTTTCCCTGCACGACCTCAAACTCACTTACCACGACTTAATCATAGACGGCGAGCTGACCAAGCAGACTCAGACCCTCGTCGCCGCTTCCGGCATCCCCGTCAAGGGCGGGGCCGACGGGCGCTTCGGCCCGAACACGCAGGCGGCCATCGAAGCTTTCATGTCAAAGGCGGGCCTGCCCGACGGAGTCATCGACAAGCAGTTCGCCGACAAGCTGCTCAAACCGGCGGCCGCCATCCCGACGGAGGTGGCGAAGGCCGTCGCGAAGCTGACCATGACCGACTACACCGACTGCGCCAACGACCTCCAGTGTAAGGTCGCGGCCGTGCGCGCCGTCGTCGCCGTCGAGTCGAACGGCGGCGGCTTCCTCCCCGACGGCCGCCCGAAAATTCTCTTCGAGGCCAAGTACTTCCACAACCTGACGAAGGGCAAGTACGACAAGACGAACCCGAACATCAGCTCGCCCACATGGAACCGCAAGCTCTACAAGGGCGGCGCGAAGGAGTGGGACAGACTCAACGAGGCGGCGGCGCTCGACCGTTCGGCCGCGCTCCAGTCGGCCTCTTGGGGACTGTTTCAAATCATGGGCGCGAACTACAAGCTCTGCGGCTTCAAAACCATTGACGACTTCGTCGCGGCGATGGAGCAGTCGGAGGGCGCGCAACTCAAGGCGTTCATCGGCTTCGTCAAGAGCAACAAGCTCGACGTCCCTTTGCGCAAGCTCAACTGGGCGGGCTTCGCCAAGGGCTACAACGGCCCGAGCTACGCGAAGAACGCCTACGACAAGAAGCTCGCCGCCGCCTTCGCCAAATACTCGAAGGCTTAGGCCGCGCGCCGCATCTCTGTTAAAGTGCGCGGCATGGGCGTGGCGCTGCGCGTCGAGCGCGTATCGAAGCAGTATCGAATCTACGAGCGGCCGGGCGACCGCCTGACCGAGTCTCTGACGCGCGGCCGTCTCAAGCGCCACCGCGAGTTCTGGGCGCTCTCGGACGTCTCCTTCGAGGTCGAGGCGGGGACGACCGTCGGCATCGTCGGCCCGAACGGCTGCGGCAAGTCGACGCTCCTCCAAATCATCGCCGGAACTTTAGAGCCGACGCACGGCACGGTCTTTCACGACGGGCGCGTGGCCGCCTTGCTCGAACTCGGCGCGGGCTTCGACCCGGAGTTCACGGGCGTCGAGAACGTCCTGATGAACGCCGCGCTGATGGGGCTCTCGCGGCGCGAGGCCGAGCGACTCCTGCCCGAGGTCGAACGCTTCGCCGAAATCGGCGACTTCATCCAACAGCCCGTCAAGACCTACTCGTCGGGGATGTACGTCCGCCTCGCCTTCGCCGTCGCCGTCAGCGTCGAGCCCGACATCCTCGTCATCGACGAGGCTCTGGCCGTCGGCGACGCGGTCTTCCAACACCGCTGCCTGCGCCGCATCAAGGAGATTCACGAGCGCGGCGCGACCGTCCTCTTCGTCTCGCACGACGCGGCGGCCGTCCGCGCGCTCACGCAGCGCGCCCTCCTTCTCAACGCCGGACGCCTCGTCGCCGACGGCAAGCCCACGGACGTACTCAACCGTTACCAGAAAATCATCATGGAGCGCGAGGAGGCTTACGAGGCCGCCCGCCCGCCGTCGTCTGAAGGCGGCGAGGGCGGCGAGGGCGTCGCCGCCGAAACGTCGGGCGGCGCGCGCGCCCCGCTCCGCTACACGTACCGTCACGGCGACGGGAGTGCCGAGTTCGTCGAGGCCGAGCTGTCGGACTCTTCGCGGCGGCGCGTCGAAGTCGTCGAGACGGGCGAGGCCGTGCAACTGCGCGCGCGCGTCGTCTTTCACGCCGACATCGACGAGCCGGTCTTCGGCTTCCTCATACGCGACCGCCACGGCATACACGTCTACGGGACGAACACGGAGGCGCAAGGGTTAGAGTTCGGCACGGTCGGACGCGGCGAGACTTTGGAACTCGTCTTCACGTTCGACTGCTGGCTCGGCGCGGGCGACTTCTCGGTGTCGCTCTCGGCGCACTCAAGCGTCACGACGGCGGGCGGCGTCGGCTACGACTGGCTCGACGGCGTCCTCTTCTTCCGCGTCACGACGGGCGCGCCCGTCGAGGGCGTCGCCAACCTCAACGCGAGCGCCTTCGCGCGCCGGCTCGGGCCGCGTGCGCGTGCGGCCGCCGACGAGACGAACGCGGCCGAGAGCTTGCGCGTGCCGTAAGTTTCAAGCGCGCGGACGGAAGCGCCCCGCCGACAACGAACGATGACGACACGCGCGCACGGCAAACTCCCGGAGGTCGAAGAGGTCAGGCGTTACCTCAAGAGCTTCGACTTTTTCGAGCGCCACGTCGGCAACCGTTGGGAGGGCGACTTCTACGCCGACGTCCACGCGCGCCGCTTCGTCGAGACACTGAAGTTCCTCCCCGACTTGCCCTCGGGCGCGCGCGTGCTCGAACTCGGAGCCGTGCCCTACTACATGACGTGCCTGCTCGTGCGTCACTTCGACCTGAGCGTCGAGCCGCTCAGTTTTTACGAGGTGGAGACCGACGAGCGAGCGCGGCACGTGGTCGAGAGCGCGCTCTACGGCGAGCGGTACGAGTTCGAGTACCGCGCCTGTAACGTCGAGCGCGACCTGTTCCCCTTCGACGACGAGTCGTTCGACCTCGTCCTCTGTTGCGAGATACTCGAACACCTCCTCATCAATCCGAGTCACATGCTCTACGAGTCGCACCGCGTGCTCCGGCCCGGCGGACGCCTGCTCGTGACGACGCCGAACGTGCTCCAGTGGCGCAACGTCTTCGCGCTCCTGCGGGGCCGAAACATCTACGACCTCTATCGCGGCAACGGCATCTACGGGCGGCACAACCGCGAGTACGCGCCCGGCGAGGTGGCGGAACTGCTTGAGGCCAACGGCTTCGAGGTCGAGCGCGTGGAGACCGTCCACGTCTACGGCTCCGACTTGCTCAACCGCGTGCCCGTCGTCTTCGACCAACGGCGCGACAACATCTTCGCGCTCGCGCGTCGCGGCCTGCGGGCGCGGATGGCCTTCCCCGCGTCACTCTACGTCTTAATGGACGAGTATCGAAACGCCGTCCGCGCGCACGTCCGGATGGGCGTCAACGAGACGGGGCAGCTCGGTCGCGGTTGGCACGAGTTCGAGGGGGGCGGCCCCGGCTTTCGCTGGTCGAAGGGCGAGGCCGAACTCTTCCTGCGCAACGACGCCGCGCGCCGCCGACTCTCGCTCACGCTCTGCTGCCACCACCCGGAAGTCGAGCGCGAAGGCGTGCGCGTGCGCCTGCGCGTCAACGGGCGCGAGGCGGGCGAGGCCGAGATTCGACGCCGCGACTGGCACGAGCTTTCGTTCACGCTCCCCGAAGGCGTCGCTTCCGACGCGGTCTTGCGCTGCGAGCTACAGGTTTCGCCGACATGGATTCCGCAGCAGCACGGCCTCTCCGAAGACCCGCGCGAGCTGGGCATCGGCTTGAGCGACGCACGTCTTGAATAGTAAGCTTCCCGGCGATGAACGAGGTCGAAGAGACTCTGCGCGAGATACGCGAGCGCGTGCGCGCCGAATCGGTCGCGCTGACGCGGGCGTCGTCGGTTGCGGCCGTCGGGGGCGACGGCGCGGGCGCGGCGCGCGACGAGGCGGGCGAGGCGTTCGCGCGGATGGAGGCGAACCTCGCGACGGCCGAGCGCGCGCGCGAACGCCTGCCGCCGCTCGTGAGCAACCGCGCCGGGCTTTCGGCGCGCGTCGAGCTGTGGGTCAAGCGCAAGATTAAACGCGCGCTCCACTGGTTCACTTGGGAGCAGGTCAACTTCAACGCGGCCACGACGCACGCGCTCTCGGACGCCCTCGCCGCGCTCCGCGCACACGAGCGACGCCTCGCCGAGATGCAGGCGGAGCTCACGCGCCTCGGCCAGCTTCAGGAGCGTTTGGAAGAAATGGCGCGCGCGCACGTCGCGCTTGAGACGCGCGTCGAGGCGCACGTCGCGCAGTTGCGAGACGAGGGGCGCGAGCGCGCCGCACAGTTGCGAGACGAGAGTCGCGAGCACTTCGCGCAACTGCGAGACGAGAGTCGCGAGCGCGTCGAGCACCTCCTCGAAGAGCAGCGCGTCTGCTACCGCCAGCTCTCGCTCGAAGCAAGCGAGTCGGCCGTCCTCTTCGACCGCGCACGCCGCGACATCGAGTCGCGCCTCGCGCGAATCGAAAAGTCAGTGGCGAGTGACGAATGACGGGCAAGCGGTCAGCACTCAGCTTTCAGCATTCAGCTTCCGCAAAGGGCTTTAGCTGAGTGCTGACCGCTGAACGCTGACCGCTATCTAGTCACTCGTCACTCGTCACCCGTCACTACTCCTATGAAAGAAGACCTTTACGCGCGCGCCGGCATCGAGGACGTGGCGGAGTTCTACCGCACGAAGTTCGTCTCCGACGAGGTCTTGGACGCGCGCTACTTCCGCGCGCTCGACCGCTTCGACATGCACATGGCGCGCACGATGTGGGTCTACGACAACGTGCGCGCGGGCGCGTCCGTGCTAGACGTGGGCTGCGGCGCGGGGCTGCTCGCGCCGCTCAAGCGAAAGGGTGTCTCGCTCGCGGGCGTCGACCTCTCGGCCGAGTGCGCGCGCGCCGCGCGCCGCAACGGCTACGACGCGACGGCCCGCGCCGAACTCACGCGCCTTCCCTTCGCCGACTCGACTTTCGACTACGTCGTCAGCCTCGACGTGCTCGGCCACATCAACTTCGACGAGAAGCGGGACGTCCTCTCGGAAATCCGCCGCGTGCTGCGGCCCGGAGGCGTGACGCTGCACGGCATCGAGTGCATCGACCGGCGCGCGCAAAAAGGTTACGACGAGATGACGCCCGAAGAGCTGGCCCGCTTCGTGCGCATCGACGGCCACGTCGGACTCGAAGAGGAGGAGGAGCACGCGGCGCGCTTCCGCGAGCTGTTCGCGCACGTCGCATGGGAGCCGCGCTACGCCTTGTGTCTCGCGAGCGAGGAGTTCGTCAAGCAGGCCGACGAGTACGGGCTGCCGTTCGAGCGCGACTTCGTCGAGTACCTGCGCGGCCTCTCGCGCTCCGAGCGTCGCGCCTTCGACATGGCGATGGGCTACGTCTTCGGCAAGGTCTCCGACTTGGGCTTGCGTCTGCCGAAGAGCGGCCTCTACGTTTTCCTGAAGGCTTCGGACGCGCCGCTCGGCCCCTTCTACAACGAGCACCGCGACCGCCGCGCGCTGCTCTCGCCCGATGCATCGCTCCAGTCCGCGCTCGACGCGGGCGCGCAAGTCTCTCTCGACCGCCACGCGCTCGCGCACTTCGACGCGGGCTGGCACGAGCCGAACGATTTACCTCCGGTCGCGCGCTGGATGTCGGGGCGCGGTCGCGTCCGCTTCGACGCGCCCGGACTCGCGGCGCTCAGTCTCGACCTGACGACGCATCTGCCCGACCTCGCGCCCGCGCGCCCGCTCCGCCTCGAATTTCTTTTGAACGGCACGCCGCTCACGCGCCTCTCGCTCTTCCGCTACGGCTGGCTTCACTTGCGCCTCGACGTGCCGCCCGAGTTGTCAACGGCGTCGGACGCGACCGGCTTCGAGCTTGAGATTCGCGCCGACCGCACTTGGCGTCCGCGCCCAGACGCTCGCGAGCGCGACGGCCGCGACGACCGCGAGATGTCGGTCGCCGTCTGCAACCTCGTCGCGCACGCGCGCGTCGCGGCCTCGGTCTGAAGTCTCCGGCCTGACGTCTCCGGCGCGCACGCACGTCCGCCCGTCAGGCTTGAAAATCCCTACCCTCGCGCGGCCGCGCGTAGTATATTAGCGACCCACACCGCTACGTCCGAAGCCCACGCGATAAGAAGGAGACCTTGATGAAGAAGAGCCTACCCCCCGCGACGAGATTCGCGCTCGCCGCCGTCGCCGCTTTCCTGCTCCTCGCCTCGGCCGCGCCCGACGCCAAAGCGCAGGCCCGCCTCCCGCCCCAGAGGGATAAAGAGGTGCGCGGTCAGGGCAGCCAGAACCGCGTCCGCGAGCTGGGTAAGAAGACGGCCGACCCGACGTACCTCAACCTGAGGATGGAGCAGATCAACGAGGACTTCGCCCACCTCAAGGAGGCCAACAACGAAATCCTCAAGTTGATATCGTCGCGCACCGAGATGAACTTCCGCCGCGTCTCCGAGCTGACGGGCGAGGTCAAGGCGCGCGGCGAGCACCTGAAACAGGCGCTCGCGCTGCCCAAGCCCGAGGAGGAGAAGAAGGACGAGGACAAGGGGCCGACGGCCGAGCAGATGAAGTCTTACCTGACGGCTCTCACCGACCTCATCGCCAGCTTCGTCACCAACCCCGTCTTCAAGAGCGAGAAGGAGATCGACAAGAATCAGGCTGCGCAGGCCAGCCGCGACCTCGAAGACTTGATTGCCTTAAGCGAAGTGATTCGCAAGAGCGCGGCGCGGCTCGACAAGGTGCGCGCGCGTTAAGTGAGGGCTTTGGCGCGCGCGCGTGAAGTCGTCCGCGCACGGCCGCGCCAGCCTCCGCGGCTCGACACCCGAGGATGATTCGCAACGTCCTGATTTGCACCGCGCAAGTTCCGTTCACGCGCGGCGGGGCCGAGTCGCACGTCGAGGGCTTGCGCGTCGCGCTTCTGCGCGCCGGCTACGACGCGGAGGTGGCGGCGCTCCCGTTCAAGTGGTACCCGCCCGAAGAGATCATGAGGGGCGCGCTGGCGTGGCGTCTGCTCGACGTGACGGAGTCGAACGGCCGCCCCGTCGATCTCGTCATAGGGATGCGCTTCCCCGCCTATACGGTCGCGCACCCGCGCAAAGTCCTCTGGATAATTCACCAGCACCGCTCCGCCTACAACCTCTCGGGCACGCCCTTCGACGACCTCTCGACTTACCCCGAAGGCCCGCGCGTGCGCGAGTGGATACGCGAGTGCGACCGCCGCTTCATCCCCGAGGCGCGCAAGGTCTTCGCCAACTCTAAGACTGTCGCCGCGCGCCTCCTCAAGTACAACGGGATAGAGAGCGAGCCGCTCTACCACCCGCCGCCGCGCGCCGAGAGTCTGCGCGAGGGCGAGTCGGGCGACTACGTCTTCTACCCGAGCCGCCTTGAGCCGCAGAAGCGACAGGAGGTTCTCATCGAGGCGCTCAAGCACACGCGCACGCCCGTCCGCGCCGTCTTCGCCGGGTCGTCGGCGGACGCCGCGCACTACGAGTCGTTGGTCAGGAAGTTCGGCGTGGGCGGGCGTGTGGAGCTGCGCGGCTTCGTCGCGGAGGAGGAGGTCGTCGCGCTCTACGCGGGCGCGCTCGCCGTCTGCTACCTCCCGTTCGACGAAGACTACGGCTACGTGACGCTCGAAGGGATGCTCTCGGGAAAGCCCGTCGTCGTCGCGCGCGACGGCGGCGGCGCGACCGAGCTGGTCGAGCACGACCGCGAGGGACTCGTCACCGACCCCGACCCGCGCGCGCTCGCCGAACACCTCGACGCGCTCTACACAGACCGCCCGCGCGCCGCGCGCATGGGCCGACGCGCCCGCGAAAAACTCCTCTCGCTCAACCTCACGTGGGACAACGTCGTCGAGCGCATCATCTCGGCCGCCGGGTAAAGCAAAACGGCAGTGACGAGTGACGGGCAAGAAAGACGTCAATCGTCAATCGTGAATCGAGAAGGACAGGCTCTTTCAATTTACGATTGACGATTCACGATTCACGACCCGCGCTCGTCACTCGTCACTCGTCACTGCCCTTTGATCCTTGTACTCGCCCGACTCGATGAAGACGCGGCCGACGCTGCGGTAGTCGCCGGTGCGTTTGAGGTCGTCGAGCCAGAAGCGGAAGCCTGTCAGGTCGCGGTCGGGCGGGTCGTCGGGGTTGCGCCGCAGGTAGCCGAAGAAGTGCATGAGCATGTAGGCCGCGTTGTACTCGCGCCGCCGCAGCTCTCCGCTCTCGGCCACGCGCCGCAGGACGGAGGCGCGCGTCTCCGCGCCGCTCTTGAGCAGGCCGACGTGCAGCTCGCGCTCCGCGTCCGAGGGGCGCACGGCGGCGTTCGCGTAGAGCGCGTTGATGAACTCTTCGTCCGTCAACGGGTCGAACCTCCGCGCGAACTCTTCGCGCCGCAGCATCGCGTCCGTGAGTGCCAGCTTGTTCTCTTCGAGCCGCCGCTCCCACCCTTCAGCGCCCACGTAGACGCCGCGCCCCGTCGCCTTCAGGTCTTCCAGAAACTCGACATACTTCGGCCAACGCCCGCCCGCCGTCATGTAGTAACGATAGACGGCGAAGCCCGCGCGCTCGAACTCCGCGACGAACTGCGCCGGGTCTCTGTCGAGCCGCGACGCGAACTCGCGCGGCGCGAAACCCGCCGACCAGCGCGCGTCGTCGTCGCCCTCCGCGTGCAGCCCGCGCGCGTCGTAAATCGTGATGTCGCCCGCGCGGTGGAAGACGGGGAGGTGCTGCTCGAAGAACTCTTCGCGCGCCGCGCTGTCCTGTCGTTCGCGCGGGCCGAGGTAGACGAAGTCGACGCGGTAGTGGCGGAGCAGTTCGAGCGCGTCCTCCGCGCCCGCGTAGATTCTCTTCACGTCGGCCTCGCGCTCGCGGAAAGCGTAGCCGTGACTCCACAGCCAAGCCGTGTCGCCGCGCACGACGGCGCGCCCGGCGAGACAAAGGACGGGCTGGTGGACGGTCGGCGAGGTGAGGAAGAGCGAGCGCGGCGGGGTCTCCGCGCGCACGAACTCGGCCGCCCCCAACTCGTCGCGCGTGAACATGAGCTTGCGGCTTGAGTTCTCGTACTGGAGCGCGACGAGGCCCGAGGCGACGGAGGCGAGCGTGAGCGCGAAGGCGAGAGCGCGTCGCACGCGCCCGCGCGCGAGACGCGCGAGCCACGCCGCGACGAAGACCGAGTTGGCCGCGTGCCAGTAGTACATGAGCTTGATGTTGTCGTAGTCGTTCGGCGAGACGACGACGGCGAAGCTGAAGGCGAAGAGGAGCGCGAAGGCCGCGTAGAGCCGTCGCCAAGGTCTCGGGGCGGAGAGCCACGCCGGCAGGGCGAGCACGAGCGGCACGCCCATGTTCAAGAGCCAGTAGACGAGCCAGCTCGGCTGGTTGTGGCCGCGCCATCCGGGCTGGAAGCGTAAGAAGGCGTCGCCGCCCGCGTGCGACGCGAGCGCGTAGAGGCGCGGCGCGGCGAGCGCGACGGCGGGCAGCCAGAAGGCGAGCCACGCGCGGCGCGGGCCGAGGAGAAACAGAAAACCGCTCACGAGTCCGACGGCGATGTATGAGTGCGGGTGGAAGAGCGGGAGAAGCCCCGCGAGCGCGCCCGCCGCGACGAGTTCGCGCGCGCCTTCCCAACGCCCGTGCGCGTTCTCTCTCTCACGTGCGTCGTGCCAACGCCGCCAAGCGCGCGCGAACAGCGTGAAGATAATCAGCGAGGCCGCCAGCCCGTAGAGGCTCGTGCGTTGCGGCA
>DASUNL010000560.1:0-4875 GCA_036277175.1 Pyrinomonadaceae bacterium
GCCTTATCGATGACTTCGTAGTTGCCCTCGCCGGCTACCTGCCCGACGACGTACCCGGCGGGGTCGATCAAAACCTGCGTCGGCCACGCGCGCACGGCGTAAGACTCCCAGATGCGGAAGTCGGCGTCGTTGACGACCGGATGTTCGACGCCGTAGCGCAGGATGATGCGGCGGATGTTTTCGGTCTCGCGCTCGTTCGTGAACTTCGCCGAATGCACGCCGATGACGACGAGCTGGCGCGCGTACTTCGCTTCGAGCTTTTGCAGGTCGGGGATGATGTGGACGCAGTTGATGCAGCCGTAAGTCCAGAAGTCGAGCAGCACGACCTTGCCGCGCAACGCGGACAGAGAGAGCGGCCGCTCCGTGTTGAGCCAGCCGCGCCCGCCTTCAAGCTCGGGCGCGCGCACGCGCCCCCTCTGGTCGAGCGTCATAAACGCGACTCTCTTCGTCGCGAGTCGACTCGTCGCCGCGCCTCCGCCGGACGCAACGTCCGCGACCTGCGCGAGCGACGCCGCGAGCAGACAGCTCGTGAACAGGACTGCGAACAGCGCGGCTCTCATCAACCCGGACGCCTCCTCGCGCCGAGTTTAACACGCGCGGCGGGCTGTCACAGGCGGCGCGCGGTGGTTTATAGTTTAAGACGTGATGAATGACCACGGAGCAAAAGACGAGACGAAAGACGCGCCGGAAGACGCCGGGGCAGGCCCGACCGAGACGCGCGACACGCGCGGCGAAGAAAGACGCGAGCTGTGCGTGATGCGCGCGGGCGGGCGTGTGTTCGCGGTCTTCGCCGAAGAGGTCGAAGCGGTCGGCCAAGACCTTCGCCCCGCGCCGCTCCCTTTCGCGCCGCCGACCGTCCTCGGCGTCGTCGCCCTGCGCGGCCGCGCGCGGACTCTGATTGACCCGTCGGCCCTCCCCCTCGGCGACGGCGAATCGGGCGGCGCGCGCGCGGATGAATCACAGTCGCCGCGCGAGGCGGGCGACGCGCTGTCGTTCGCCGTCGTCGCGCTCAAGGGCGACGAGCAACTCGCGCTCGCCGCCGCGAGCGTCGAGCCTTCGGTCGAAGTCGCCGCGAGCGACATCGAGGCGAGCGCGCCGGGTCAGTCGTTCGCGCGCGGCCTCGTCCGCGCCGGCGACGTGACCGCAACGCTCCTCGACCCGTCCGCCATCTTCGAGGCCGCGATGCGCGGCACGGAACGCAGAAGGAAGAGGTGACCGCAAGCATTCGGCACTCGGCCGTCAGCGTTCAGCCGGACGGCCGTCGCCGCTACGAGAGCATTACGCTTCGTCGAAACCAAGTGTCCGCTATCTGCACGGCTGA
Source organism: Pyrinomonadaceae bacterium (assembly GCA_036277175.1). Taxonomy (GTDB): domain Bacteria; phylum Acidobacteriota; class Blastocatellia; order Pyrinomonadales; family Pyrinomonadaceae; genus DASQDT01. Next base: position 1,322 of record DASUNL010000560.1, read on the forward strand.
ACGCTGATAGCTGAACGCTGACAGCTTCTTTTTATGAACGAACAAGCATACGGGGCGCTCGAATACGAGGGCTTGCGCGCGCTCGTCGGCGCGGGTGCGCAGACGCCGATGGGGCGCGCGAGTGCCCGTGCGCTCGCGCCGCTCGCGAGCGTTGATGAAGTGCGACGCGCGCTCCGCGCCGTCTCAGAGTGCGTCGAGCTGCGTCGGCGCGGCGCGCGTTTCTCTTTCAACGAACTCGCAGACCCTTCGGACGCGCTCGCGCGTCTGCGCATCGAGGGCGTCGCGCTCGACCCCTTAACGCTCCTCGAACTCGCGCGCCTCACCGCGCAGGCGGCCGACGCGCGCGACGCAGTCCACGCCGAGCGCGCCGCGAGCCCCGTCCTCTGGGAGTTGGTCGCCGACCTGCCGCGCACGCTCAACGCTCTGTCAGCGCGCGTCACCTCGAAGATTCTTCCGAGCGGCGAACTCGACGACCGCGCCAGCCCAGAGCTTGCGCGCATCCGCCACGACATCGGCCGCCTGCGCTCCAACATCACGCGCTCGCTCGAAAACCTGATGCGCCGGAGCGAAGAGGCGATTCAAGACCAGCTCGTCACGCTTCGCAACGACCGCTTCGTCATCCCCGTCCGCTCCGACCACCGAGGGCGCGTCGCGGGCGTCGCACACGGCTTCTCCTCTTCGGGCGCGACCGTCTTCGTCGAGCCGTTGGAGACGATTGACGCGAACAACGAGATGCAGCAGCTTCGCGAGACCGAAGAGCGCGAGGTGGCGCGCATCCTCCACACGCTCTCGGACGAGCTGCGCGCGTCGCTCGCCGACATCGAGCGCGCGGCCCGTGCGGTCGGCGAGCTTGACTTCGTCGCGGCGAAGGCCGCGCTCGCCGACCACTTCCGCTCGGTCGAGCCTTTGATTGACGAAGAGGGCACGCTCGAACTCGCGGAAGCCCGACACCCTCTGCTCGCAGAGAACCTGCGCGCGTCGGGCGGCGAAGTCGTGCCCGTCTCTTTTAGTCTTTCGCCGGAGACGCCGGTGATGGTCATCTCGGGCGCGAACGCGGGCGGCAAAACCGTCGTGCTCAAGACGGCGGGCCTGCTCGCGCTCATGGCTCTCTCCGGCCTTCACGTCCCGGCGCGCGCGGCGCGCGTCCCCTTCTACGCATCAGTGCTCGCCGACATCGGCGACCGACAGTCGCTCGCCGCCAACCTCTCGACCTTCACCGCGCACGTCGCCAACATCCGGCGCATGATTGAGATTTGCGCCGACGAGGGCGGCCACGCGCTCGTTCTCCTCGACGAAGCGGGCACGGGCACAGACCCCGAAGAGGGTTCGGCCCTCGGCGTCGCCGTCGTCGATTACTTCCGCCGACGCTGCGGCGCGCATGTCATCGCGACGACGCACTACAGCGGCTTGAAGATGTACGCGGCCAACGAGCCGGGCGTCTTGAACGCGAGCGTCGAGTTCGACGAGAAGACTCTTGAGCCGACGTACAGACTCCTCGTCGGCGTCGCCGGTTCTTCGTCGGGTCTTGAAATCGCGCGGCGCTTCCGTCTGCCCGAGGAGATTGTCGGCGCGGCGCGCGAGCGCGTCGCGGCTTCGACGTTGGACGCGGCCGAGTACCTGCGGCGCATCAAGCGTGAGTCCGAGGAGGCTGAAAGCTTGCGGCGCGCGCTCGAAGAGGAGCGGCGCGCGGTGGCCGACGAATATGCGTCGGTCGGTCGCGCGGCCGAGCGGCGCGAGCGCGAGCGCGAGGCGTCGTTCGCGCGCGAGATTGAGCGCGCCGTCGCGGAGTTCGAGCGTCGTTCGCGCGAACTCTACTCGAAGATTGAAGACCGCGCCGAGCGCGCGCGCGTCGAGCGCGAGGCCGAACGTCGCGCGGCCGAGCTTCGGCGCGAGGCCCAACGCCAGCGCGCGGCCGCCGCAGGGTCGCCGTCGTCGCAGCGCGGCGCGTCGCACGCACCGGGCGGAGGCGTCCGCGTCGTTCGCCAGAATCGCGCGGGCGAAGACGCGCAGACAGCGTCTCCTTCGTCAACGGAGACGGCCGCCCCCGCGCGCGAGATACGCGCGGGCGACCTCGTGCGGATGCTTCTTCTGAACACGACGGGCACGGTCGAGCGCGTCGCGGGCGGCGTCGCCGAAGTCCGCACCGGCGCGTTGCGCTTTAAGGAGAAGCTCGAAAACCTCGAACTGCTCGACGCCGCGCCCGAGCCGAAACGCGACGACTCGCGCGCGGAGAAATTGCGCCGCATGTCCGAGCGCGGCACGGAAGTTCGCTTGCGGCCGACGGCCGAGAGTTTCCAGAGCGAGCTGAACCTCATCGGGCGGACGACCGACGAGGCCGAGGACGAGACCGACAAGTTTTTGGACGAGGCATATCTCCAAGGCTTGACGCACGTCCGCATCATCCACGGCCACGGCACGGGCGCGCTCCGCCGCGCCGTCGCCGCGCTCCTGAAGAGCCACCCGCACGTCGCGAGCTTCGCCGCCGCGCCCGACAGACAGGGCGGCGCAGGCGCGACCGTCGTCGAGTTGAAACAGTGAGTCGGCGGATGTCGGCGGATGCGGCGGAGGAATTAAAGACGTCATGGCGGTGAGCATTTTCAAAATATCGCTCGCGTCTCTTTGCGCGCTTCTCCTCTGCGCTCCGCTCGACGCCGGGACTCTGACGCGCGCCGGGGCACGTGGCGCGCTCGACACCTACGGCGACATCGCGTGCGAGGACGCGGCGGCCCGGCTCGACAATTTCGCCATCGCACTCCAGAACGTGCCCGAGGCGCGCGGCCACATCTTCATCCACGGCGGTGAAGCGACCCCTCCGCGCAGAATCCAAAACCACGTCCGCTTCATCAAGGAGCACCTGACCGGCGTGCGCGGCGTCGCCGCGTCGCGTTACGACGTGGTCGAGGGCGGGCGTCATCAACAACTCACCGTCAGGCTTTTCATCATCCCGCCCGGCGAACGACCGCCGACGCCTTTTCCGATGATTGAGGGGGATGCGGCGGACGTCCCGCGCGGCGGGGCGCGCAAGTTCGACGAGGGCTTCGCGCGGCTTCGCAGGGACGCGGGCGGGCGGGCCGCGTTGGCGACCGCGCCCGGCTGCCCGCTCGACCTCCCCGACCTCGCCGAGTACGCGAAGGCCCTGCGCGCCGAGTCGGACGCCCGCGCTTACGTCGTCGTCTACGGCGAGCGCGGGGCGCGCCTGAGCGACTCGAACGCGGTCTCGCGCCTCATCCGTCATCGCCTCTTCAACTTCGAGCGCATCGCGCACCCGCGCATCACGGTCGTCTACGGCGGCACGCGCGACGAGCCTTTCGTCGAGCTGTGGGTCGTCCCGCGCGGCGCGCGCCCGCCGGCCGTGAGTCGCCGCTAAGGCGCGTGACGCTTCGCACTTAAAGTCATGACACCTCGCATGCCGACAAATCTCTTCAAACTCTCGGCCCTCGTCGCGGCGGCCGCGCTTCTGCTCGCGCCGACAGCGTCGCCCTCGCGCGCGCAAGGCGGGCAGGAGACGGAGACGGAACGCTTCGAGCACGGCCGCGACGAATGGCACGAGCCTT
>DASUNL010000561.1:0-16054 GCA_036277175.1 Pyrinomonadaceae bacterium
CCGGGGCGGCCAACCCCTTTAACCCTCCAACACAGTTCAGGAGAAAAACATGGACGCGAAAACGGCCCTGAAGTATGCCGAAGATCAGGAGGCGAAGTTCGTCTCGGTACGTTTTACAGACCTCGTCGGCGCGTGGCACCACCTGACGTTCCCGATGCACGAGTTATCGGAAAGCTCTTTCGAGGACGGCTTCGGCTTCGACGCCTCAAGCTTGCGCGGCTGGGCCTCGATACACGAGTCGGACATGCTCTTAGTGCCCGACCCCGTCAGGATGTGGATGGACCCGTTCAGCGAAGAACCGACGCTGTGTCTGATTGCGAACGCCGTCGACCCGATTACGAAGGAGGGCTACGGCCTCGACCCGCGCTCGGTCGCGCAGCGCGCCGAGAGCTTCCTGCGCTTTACGGGCCTAGCCGACACCGCCTACTTCGGCCCCGAGGCCGAGTTCTTCGTCTTCGACTCGGTCAACTTCCGTAACGAGCAGAACGCATCCTCCTACAGCGTCGACTCCGACGAGGCACACTGGGTGAGCGGGCGCACGGAGACGAGCGAGTTCGTGGGGCCGAACTTGGGCTACCGCGTCCGCCCGAAGGAGGGCTACGTGCCCGTCTCGCCGACCGACTCGCTCGTCGATTTGCGCTCGGAGATTTCTCTGACCTTGGAGAAGGTCGGCATCACGGTCGAGTGCCACCACCACGAGGTCGCGCCGATGCAGTGTGAGATTGACATACGCTACTCGACGCTTCTGGGGACGGCCGACAACCTGCAACTCTTCAAGTACGTCGTGCGCAACACGGCTTATCGTTACGGCAAGGCGGCGACCTTCATGCCGAAGCCCATCTACGGCGACAACGGGTCGGGGATGCACTGTCATCAGTCGCTCTGGAAAGGCGAGAAGCCTCTGTTCGCGGGCGACGGCGGTTACGCCGGACTCTCCGACATGGCGCGCTGGTACATCGGCGGACTTCTGAAACACGCCGCGTCGGTCGTCGCGTTTGCCGCGCCGACTACGAACAGCTACAAGCGACTCGTCCCCGGCTTCGAGGCTCCCGTCAATCTCGCCTACTCGGCGCGCAACCGCTCGGCCGCGATACGCATCCCGATGTTCTCGCAGAGTCCGAAACTCAAGCGTCTTGAGTTCCGCCCGCCCGACCCTTCGTGCAACCCTTATCTCGCTTTCTCGGCGATGCTGATGGCGGGCATCGACGGCATCCAGAACCGCATCGATCCGGGCGAGCCGCTCGACAAAGACATCTACGACCTCTCGCCCGAAGAGCTGAAGGACGTGCCCTCGCTCCCCGGCTCGCTCGACGAGGCGCTGACGGCGCTCGAAAACGACCACGACTTCCTCCTGCGCGAGGGCGTGTTTACGCCGCGACTCATCGAACGCTGGATCACCTACAAGCGCGAGCGCGAGATTCAACCCCTTCGCATGCGCCCGCACCCGCTTGAGTTCTCGCTCTACTTCGACATCTAGAGAGCAGTTTTCAGTTTTCGGTTTTCAGACAAACACTAAGAGGTCGGGCGGCAACTTTAAATGCCGTCCGACCTCTTTGCCTTACCCAAAACTGAAACCTGAAACCTGAAACCTACAACGTACACTGCTCGTCTCTCCTTCACATCCGCCCGTCCCTGTTCTATTTTTTTCGTGTTGAGCGAACAGGACGCAAAGATCGAGGCGCACGTGCGCGGGCTGCCCGACCCGGAGGGCGCGCGGTTCTTCTACGAGCGCCTCGTCGCCGAGCACCCGCGCGCCGCGCGACTCGTCGCGCAGGACGAGGGCTTGCTCGCCGACGCGCTCGCGCTCGCCGCGTGGAGTCCGCTGCTCGGCACGACCTTGCTTCAGAGTCCCGAATACCTGCCGTGGCTCGCGCGCGAGCGTGGGACGCCGGCCGCGCGCGTCCGCGAGGTCGAAGAGTTGGGCGAGTCGCTCGCGCGCTTCGCGCTCACGCACTCGACGCTCGACGCGCAAGTCTTGCTCGCGCGCTTCCGCCGCCGCGAGCTGCTTCGCATCTACCTCCGCGACGTGCGCGCGACCTCGACCATCGTCGAGACGACCGAGGAGCTGTCGAACCTCGCCGACGCTGCGCTTCAGTTCGCCTTGGGCCGCGCGCGCCAAGAGCTTGAGAACCTCTACGGCGCGCCGCAGCGCGAGGACGAGCGCGGGCGCATGTCCGCGGCCGAGTTCACGGTCGTCGCCCTCGGCAAGCTCGGCTCGCGCGAGTTGAACTACTCGTCCGACATCGACCTCCTCTTCCTCTACTCCGACGACGGCGAGACGACCGGCAAAGGCGAACGCGGGCAGACGACCAACCGAGAGTTCTTCTGCCGTCTGGCCGAGCGCGTCGCGCGCGCCGTCGGACACCAGACGGGCGAGGGCGCGGCCTACCGCGTCGATTTGCGTCTGCGACCGCACGGGCGCGACGGCGCGCCGGCCGTCTCGGTAGCCTCTGCCCTGCGCTACTACCGCGAGAAGGCGCACCGCTGGGAACTTCAGGCGCTCATCCGCGCGCGCGCCTCGGCCGGCTCGTCGGCGCTCTTCGCGCGCTTCGCCGAGGGCGTGCGCGAGAGCGTCTACCGTCGCGACGAGACGGTCGAGCGCGCTCTCTCGAACGTGCGTCTGGCGAAGCGCAAAATCGACCGCGAGCACGGGCCGCGCGGTCGCGGCTACAACGTCAAACTTGGGCGCGGCGGCATCCGCGAAATCGAGTTCATCGCACAGGCTCTACAACTCGCCTACGGCGGGCGCGACGCTTGGCTGCAACACGCGCCGCACACGCTCGTCAGTCTCGGCCGACTCGCCGAGCGCGCGCTCCTCACCGAGCGCGAGCGTACGGAGTTGTCCGACGCCTACTCGTTTCTCCGCACGCTCGAACACCGTCTACAGATGGAGCACGGCTTGCAGACGCACACCGTGCCGGACGACTCGCCGCGCCGCACGCTCGTCGCGCGACGGATGCACTTCGAGGGCGCGCACGCTCTCGCCGAGTTCGACGCCGCGCTCGACGCGCACACCACGCGCGTCCGCGTGGCCTTCGAGCGCGTCTTCGGCGACGCCGACGCGGACGAGGACAGAGACAAGGATAAGCACAAGGACAAGGGCGGCGGCGACGCGACGGCCGTCAAAGACGGAGACGCGGCGACCGTCGTGCGTGGCGACGCGCACGCGCCGTCGGGGTCGCGCGCGTCGCTTCTTGAGAGAGACGCTGACCGGACGGGGACGGCGGCGGCGATGTCGGCGGCCACGGTCTTCGCGGCGCGGATGTTGGTTGAAGGCGAGGGCGCGTCGGACGCGGAAGCGGTCGCCGCGTTGTTGATGAGAGAAGCGCGGGCCTCGCTCAACGCGCAGCGCGCTCTCTCGCTCGTCACGCGCGTCGCGGCGTCGCTCGAAAAGTCGGGCGCGTCGGAGTCTCTGAGCGAGGCGCGTTTGGTCGAGCTGGTGCGCGTCTGCGGCGCGTCGGAGTTGATTGGCGGGATGCTGGCGAGCGACCCCGCGCTCATCGCCTCGCTCGCGGCCGACGCGGAAGTGGTGCGCGCGCGCGACCACCGCGCGCAACTGCGCTCGGCCGTCGACGCCGAAAGGAGTTTCCGCGCGGAACTCGCGGCGTTGCGGCGCGCGTGGGCGCGGCTCATCGTCGAAATCGGCGCGCTCGACGTGGCGGGGCGCATCACGTCGAGCGAGTCAAATCAACTTCAAACGTCGCTCGCGGCGGCGAGCTTAAACGCCGCGCTCTTGGTCGCGCGGCGCGAGCTGGCGCGGCGTCACGGCCGTCTCGCTTCCGGGCCGCGCCTCGCGGTGCTCGGCCTCGGACGGTTGGGGAGCGCGGGCGTCGACTTCGGCTCAGACCTCGACGTGGTGCTCGTCTACGACCAGAGAGTGCCTTCGCCCGTCGCCGGTATGACGCGCGAGGAGGCGTATGCGCGCATGAGCGAGCTGGTCGTGACGTCGCTCTCGAACCTGACGCGCGACGGGCATCTCTACCGCGTCGATTTGCGTCTGCGGCCCGACGGGCGCAACGGCGCGCCGGCCGTCGGCGCGGAGAGCTTCACGAGTTACCTGCGCGAGCGCGCGGGCGTGTGGGAGTGGCTGGCTTACGTGAAGCTGCGCGCGGTGGCGGGCGACCTCGAACTCGGGCGCGCCGTCGAGCGCGAGGCGCGAACAGTCGTACACGAGGCGGCGCGCGACGCGGGCGCGGAAATTTTGAGAGCGGAGACGCGGCGCGTGCGCGCGCGGCTCGAACAGGAGCGCGGCGCGGTGCGCGGTGGGCGTGGCGCGCGCGCGGCGCGCGACATCAAGTTCGGGCCGGGCGGGATGCTCGACGTCTACTTCGCCGCGCGTTACCTCCAACTGCGCGACGGCGTGGCCGACGAGGGCGAAGACCGCTCGACGCGCGCCACGCTCGCGCGCCTGCGCGCGGCCCGTTCGCTCGGCGAGGCGGAGTTCCGCGCGCTCGACGAAGGCTACACGCTCCTGCGCGCGCTCGACCACACCATGCGCCTCCTCGCCGGCCGCTCCACACGCCTGCCCACGGCCGAAGACCACCCGACCCTACGCGACCTCGCACGCGCGCACGGCTACACCTCTCCTTCGGCCCTCGCCGCAGACCTCGACACACACACACGCGCCGTCCGCGCCGCCTACGAACGCATCACCAACGAGAAGTAAAGGGAATTCACGGACAGGTGGGACTCTTGGGCGGCGTGTAGATTTTAAGCTGCGGACAGGAGGGCCTTCTCGACGGCTTGAGGCAACTCAATGGCAACAAAGTAAGCTTGGGGGTAAAGATAATCCTCGCCGGACTCATCGATTACTCTGATGTAACCGTCTTCGGCCGCAGTCTCGTCAGGGAGAACCCGGTAGACTTTTCGAGGCTCCAAATCTTCACAGCCCTCGTTGCGTATGCAGATGACGAATCTCGATTCCGATTTACGACGCTTCATAACTTCAATCCACGTAGCGTTTGATTTTAAGCTTCTTCTTACCTATGCCGTGAGCCTCATACCAGTGAAGCTCGACCTTCCGTATCCTACCATTTGCAAGGCGTACAGTGGCAACACCTTTGAGCTTCCGCCACCGCCCAGCCCCGAATTGCTTTCGCAAGCGTTTGATCTCGCGAATAGAACTGCCCGCGGCGATTCTTTCGATGTCTGTAATTTCGCCGATGATCTCAAAGTACATCGCTCGGCAGAGTATTAGGCGTCGCGGGGTGGTTCGGTGGTTTGTTCGTGCCAGCAGCGGGGGCAGAAGCGGTGGCGCGCGGCGCGCTCGTCGGGGGGGAAGTCTTGGGCGGCGGGGAGGCGTCGGGCGACTTCGCGCTCTTCCTCGCTCAACTCGTACCACGCGCGCAGCGCGCTCTCGCCGCAGCGCGGGCACATGTCGCCGCCCTGTCCGCTCGTCGCGTAGTCTTCGGAAACCATCTTCGTCGGCCTCGCTCCTTGAAGTCTTTAAACCGCGCCGCCTTCGATGCGTCGCTTGAGGGCTTCGTTCATCAGGTGGTAGCCGCGCTCGGTCTTGCGTATGATGCCCGCCGCGTCGAGGAAGGGGACGAGCAGGCCCGTGAAGCGTTCGCTGTGGACGAAGCGCGAGCCGTTGTCGTCGGGCTCGATGCGGAAGCGGTGCTCGCCGTTGAAGAGGCCGGGGACGGCGAGCGTGCCGAGCCAAATCAACTCGCGCTCGGGCTCGACCTTGAGCACGCGCGGGCTAAACTTGCGCCCCGTCGAGTCGGGTATCTGGACGAAGATTTCGAGCCGCGCGCCTTCGCGCACCTCGCCCGACGCGCGCGTGATGAGCGGGTTCCACGCGGGGAAGCTCTCGAAGTCTGTGAGCACGCGCCAGACCTCGCGGGGCGGGGCGTCGATACGGATGTCGGTCGTTATCTCTTTCATACTCTCGAAACGCTTCGCGCGCCGACGCGGCCCGCGTGGTTTGAGAAAGGCGTGCGACGCGAGGTAATATCGCGGCTGTCTTAGCACACTCCCCACGAAATAGAAAGCTTCTCGATGATGAGAGTCAACGCCCGCCCGCTCGCGCTCCTGCCGCTCGTTTGCCTCCTGCTATGCGCGCCGACGGCGGCGCTCGCGCAGGACGCGGAGCGCGACGCGCGCTTCGACTTCTACGCGCGCGGCCCTTATCGCACGGCCGTCCCGCGACCGCAAACTCTGTTGCGCTACGACGTGGGCGAGTTCCACACGAACTACGCGATGATGGAGCGCGTCATCACGGCAATCGCCTCGGCCGCGCCCGACCGCGTGCGCGTCTTCGACATCGGGCCGACGAACGAGTACCGCCAGATGCATCTGGTCGCCATCAGCTCGCCCGAAAACATCGCGCGGCTCGAAGAGATTCGGCGCGACACCGCGCGCCTCGCCGACCCGCGCGGGCTGTCGAGCGAAGAGGCGCGAAGGCTCGTCGCGACGACGCCCGTCGTGCTCTGGATGCAGTACACGATTCACGGCAACGAGTCGGCGTCGTTCGAGGCGATGATGCAGGTCGTCTATCATCTCGCCGCGTCCGAAGAGCCGGCCACGCTCGACGTGCTCAAAAACACCGTCGCCTTAGTCAACGTCTGCGCCAACCCCGACGGCCACGAACGCTTCGTCACGTGGTACAACTCTTACGGGCGCGGCGACCCAGACCCCTCGGCCGGCGAGCACGACGAGCCTTGGAGCGTCTACGGGCGCGTCAACCGTTTCCGCTTCGACCTCAACCGCGACAACGTCGCCACCTCGCAAATCGAGACGCGCAACATGCAGCGCGCCTTCCTCTCGTGGAATCCGCAGGTCGCGGCCGACCATCACGGACAGCCCGCGCAGTTCTTCTTCCCGCCCGCCGCGCAGCCCGTCAACCCGAACCTCCCGCCCGAGCAGACGACGCGCTGGCTCTCGACCTTCGGACGGGCCAACGCCGCGCAGTTCGACGCGCGCAACTGGGACTTCTTCGTCCGCGACGTGTACGACCTTTTTTATCCCGGCTACTGGGACTCTTGGCCGGGGCTGACGGGCGCGACCGGCATGACGTATGAGACGGACGGCGGCGGGACGAAGGGCCTGCGCTGGCGGCGCGACGACGACACCATCGTGACGATGCGCTCGGCCGTCGCCAAACACTTCGTCGCCTCCCTGACGACGCTTGAGACGGCGGCGCGCAACCGCGAGGCGCGCATGCGCGACTTCTACGAGTTCAAGCGCACGGCCGTAGAAGAGGGGCGCACCGAGCGCATGAAGCGCATCGTCCTGCTGCGCGGGCGCGACCCCGTCCGCACGGCCGAGTTGGTCGAGAACCTTCTGCGCGCGGGCGTCGAGGTGCGGCAGGCCGCGCAGCCCTTCCGTTCGGCCAGAGCGCACGACTACACGTCGGCCGACGCACCGGCCGCGCCGCGCGAGTTCCCGTCGCTCTCTTACGTCATCGACCTCGCGCAGCCGCAGAAGCGCATGGCGAAGGCTCTGCTTGAGCCGGAGACGCCGCAGGACGCGGAGTTCGTGCGCGAGCAGTTGGCGCGTTACGCGCGCAACCAACGGCGCGGGACAAACGCGGCGAAGGAGGAGTACGGCTTCTACGACGTGACGGCTTGGTCTCTGCCGCTCGCCTTCGGCGTCGAGGCTTACTGGACGGAGGACGCGCCGCCCGTCACGGCGGGGTTGGTCACGCTCACAGCGCCCGGCACGACGGAAGAGTCGGCGGCAAACGGCCGACTCGTCTACGCCACGGGCGGCAGCGCAATCCTCGTCCCGCCGTCGGCCGGTGACGGCCGCGTGACGGGGCGCGCGCAAATCGCCTACGTCATCCCCTACGAGTCGAACGGCGCGGCGTCGCTCGTCTATCGTCTGCTCAAAGAAGATTTCAAGCTCGCCGTCGCGACGCGCACCTTGACGGCGGGCGGGCGCGACTGGCCGCGCGGCACGGTCGTCGCGCGCGTCTCGCGCAACACGGACGCCTTGCACGCGCGCATCGCGCAACTCGCGTCCGAGACGGGCGTCGAGGTCGCGGCCGTCAACACGGGCTTTACAGAGACGGGCGAGACGAGCGTCGGGTCGGGGTCGGTCGTCTCCCTGCGTCGGCCGCGCATCGTCGTCGCGGCCGACGAGCCGGTGAGCGTCACGGGCTACGGCGCGCTCTGGTGGACGTTCGACAGGATGGGCGTCGAGTTCACGCCGATGACGATTTCGGCCATCAAGAGCGCGCGGCTCGACCAGTACAACGTCATCATTTTGCCGGACGGCTCGCCCGGCGCGTACATGAATGCGTTCGGCAAGAGCGGCGTCGAGGCGTTGCGCGGGTGGGCCGAGCGCGGCGGGACTCTCGTCTGCATCAAGGGCGCGGCCGTCTTCGCCGCGCTCAAGGACGTGAACCTGACGAGCGCGCGGCTCGTCGGGAGCGCCGACGACGAACAGGGGGAGAAGGAGGGCGGCGGCGAAGACGACGACGACGAAGACTCGTCGGCGCAACCGACGCCGACGCCGGGCGGGCAGGCGACGAACGCGCAAGCCGCGACGCAGACGCCCGAAGCCGAGCGGCTCGCGGACGGGCAGACGGAGAAGCGCGAGGGCGCGCCGCCCGACCTGCCGCCGATTGCGTCGCCCTCGGCGCGACCGGGCCGCGTGCCCGAGGCCGTCCCCGGCGCAATCTTCCGCGCCACGCTCGACCGCACGTCGCCGCTCACCTACGGCTACGAAGGGCCGACGATGCCCGTGCTCATCGACTCGGCCTACTTCTTCCGCCCGTCGAAGGAGGGGACGAACGCCGTCGTCTTCGCTTCAGACGGGTCGCGGCCCTTGCGCATCGCTGGCTTCACTTGGCCCGACAACACCGAGCGACTCCTGCGCGGCACGGCCTACGTGATGGAAGAGCCGACCGGGAGGGGACACGTCGTCCTCTACGCCGAAGACCCGAACTTCCGCGCCATCTGGCGCTCGACGACGCGCATGCTCTTCAATGCGTTTCTCTTTCAACCAGTTCTTTAGAAGCGTTCAGCACTCAGCGCTCAGCTTTCAGCCGGAAGAGGACGGACGAAGGTGTTGACGATGCGGAGTGGTAACGGAGCGGCGGAAGCCGTAAGCTGAGTGCTGAACGCTGAGTGCTCGAACGAGGTGCTTTAAGGTGTTTCAAGTCAAGGCGGCATTTACGGGACAGTTGGATGTGAGGGCGAACGCGGAGCGGGCGCGCGAGTTCTTCGGCGACCTGCGCAACTTCGTCGAGCTGATACCGGGCGTCGAGCGCATCACGGCGGAGGCGCGCGGCGTGATGCGCTGGCTGATACGGGCCGAAGTGCCCGTCATCGGCTCGGTGCGCCACGCCTTCCCCGTCGAGCAGACCGAGGACGCGCCCGAGCGCATCGAGTGGTCTCCGGCGCGCGGCGAGCGTCAGAACTTCCTGCGCTACTCGGCCACGTTCGAGCGTCTGGGCGAACTCACGCGCGTCCGCGTCGAGCAGCGCGTCCTCTTGCGCCGCGAGCACGCGCGCGAATTGCACACGCTTGCCCCGCTCGTCGGCGAGTCGCGCCTGAGCGCGGAACTTCAGAAGGGCGTCGGCGAGATGATGCGCGCCTTCCTTGAGCGCGCACGCGCGCATCTCGAAAAATGAGCGCGCGGCGGCGACGCATCGGAAGAGGGCGTCAGAAGCGAAAAGCCAGCCCGGCCGTGAACTGGAAGTTGTGTTTCGTCTCGGCGGGAAGCACGACGATGGGTTGCAGCAGGTGGAAAGTCTGCGCGGGGCGCTGTCCGTAGCGGATGACGGTGTCGCCGACGTCGACGCGCGTCATGACTCGGCGCGAATGGTAGAACTCAAAGACGCCGCCCACGTCCGTCGAGAAGTAAGTTCTCCGCCTGTCCGCGAAGATGCCGAAGTCAATCGTCATTAGCTCGCCCGCGAAGCGGAACGTCCTGAAGTCCGAGCCGACGTGTTGACGCACGCGGCTAAAGGTGACGAAGCCGGGGCGCGCTTTGGCGAAGACGCCGAACCTGCGAAACCTTCTGCCGACCTTCACGCCCGCCTGCAACTGAGCCGGGAATCCGCCCGACGTCTCGTCGGCAAAACTCTCGCGCGGGTAGAAGTTGCCTTCGGCCTCGACGCCGACGTGTTCGTTTAGGTTGAAGGTCACGCGGCCGCCGAAGCCCGCCTCCGTGTTCGCGCTCGTGTCAGACAAGAAGAACGCGGGGAAGAAGCGTCGGAGCGCAGACCTGTCGGGCGCGGTGAAGTGAATCGAAGAGAACTGCGCGCCGACCTCGTAGCGCGGCGCGCGCGACGGCGATGCGGCCGCGTCGCGCGCTTCGGGTTCGTCGCCGCCTCGGAAGCGGAAAGCCAGTCCGGCGGTGAACTGGAAGTTGTGCTTAGTCTCGGCCGGGGTGCGAACGACGGGCCGGAAGTCGCGCGGCTCGAAGACGACGGGGCCGTCAATCGTTTCGGTGCGCGCGCCGTAACGGACAATCGTGTCGCCCGCGTCAAAGCGCACGACGACGCGGCGCGAAGGGTAGATTTCGATGACGCCTCCCACGTCCATTGAGAAGTAAGTGCGACCCTTAAGGGTGAAGAAGTTGAAGGGTATGGGATTCCCGAAGATGGTTATCTGCCCGCGCGTGATGCGGAGCACGTCGCCGAGACGGACGAAGCCGGGGCGCGCTTTGGCGAAGACGCCGAACCGCTCGAAACGCTTCCCCACTTTGAGGCCGAACTGACCCTGCACCGTGCGCCCGCCCGCCGCCGTGTCGGGGAAAAGCCGCGTGGGTAAGAAGTTCAACTCGCCCTCGGCGGCGAGGTGCTTGTTGAAGTTGTAGGTGAAGCGGCCGCCGAAGCCCGACTGGTTCTCGGCCCCGAAACCGTCGGGGCGCAGGAGCGTGAGCGACGTTAACTGCGCGCCGACCTCTATCTTCGGCACTTCAGTTATCTTCGGCGCGTCAGCTATCTTCGGCGCGTCAGCGCGACTCTCATCGTCGTCCTTGTCTTCGCCCTGCGCGCGCGCGGCCGAGGCGCACGCGAGCGTGAGTGAGAGCGCGAGTGAGGCCGCGAGCGCGTGGCGTGTCTTCATCGGGTCGTCTCCTTGCGTGGCGGGTCGAGGCGCGGAGAGGCGAAACGCTTTGCGAGGAATTATGTCTCTCTCTGAATGAATGACGCGGCGCACGCGGGCGAACCCACGCGCGCCGGAAGTTTTTTCCGAGGGCTTAAGACGAGAGGTGTTCGGTTAGTCGGCGTGCGCGCGGACGCGCGGCAGCGCCGTTAAAGGGTGCGCGCGCTCGTATGCGTCGGCGAGTTTGAGGATGGTCGACTCGCCCCAGTGGCGGCCCATCAGTTGAAAGCCGACGGGCAAGCCTTCTGACGAAAGCCCGCAGGGGACGCTCAGGCCGGGCACGCCCGCGAGGTTGGCCGTGCAGGTGTAGATGTCGTTGAGATACATCGAGAGCGGGTCGTCGGTCTTCTCGCCGAGGCGGAAGGCGGGCGTCGGCGTCGTCGGCGTGAGGATGGCGTCGCAACGCTCGAACGCCTTACGGAAGTCTTCGCGGATGAGCGTGCGCACCTGCTGCGCCTTCAGGTAGTAGGCGTCGTAGTAGCCCGACGACAGGACGTATGTGCCGAGCATGATGCGACGCTTGACCTCCGCGCCGAACCCCTCTTCGCGCGTGCGCCGGTACATCCCACGTAGCTCCGGCGCTTCCTCTGCGCGGAGTCCGTAGCGCACGCCGTCGTAGCGCGCGAGGTTCGACGAAGCCTCGGCCGTGGCGATGATGTAGTAGACGGCGATGCAGTATTTCGCGTGCGGCAATTCGACGTCGACGACTTCCGCGCCCAACTCGCGGTAAGCCTCGATGGCCCCTTCGACGAGCGCGCGCACCTCCGGGTCTAAACCTTCGCCGAACAACTCGCGCGGCA
Source organism: Pyrinomonadaceae bacterium (assembly GCA_036277175.1). Lineage (GTDB taxonomy): Bacteria > Acidobacteriota > Blastocatellia > Pyrinomonadales > Pyrinomonadaceae > DASQDT01. Next base: position 11,861 of record DASUNL010000561.1, read on the forward strand.
CGCCGATGCGAAGCCCCGCCGCCTCGCCCGAAAGCTCCGCCGCGTAGTCGGGGACGGGCACGTCGGCCGTCGTCGCGTCGCGCGCGTCGCGGCCCGCGATGACCGAGAGCACCGAGGCCGCGTCGCGCACGGTGAGTCCGAAGACGCTCACCTGATCGAGCGACGAGCCGAAGGCGACAAGGCCGTAGCGCGAGACGCGGCCGTAAGTTGGTTTGACGCCGACGATGCCGCAGAGCGCGGCGGGCTGACGGACTGAGCCGCCCGTCTCCGAGCCTAACGCGGCGGGCACGACGCGCGAGGCGACGGCCGCCGCCGAGCCGCCCGAAGAGCCTCCGGGGACGCGCTCGGTGTCCCAAGGGTTGCGCACCGGCCCGAAGGCCGAGTTCTCGTTCGACGAACCCATCGCGAACTCGTCGCAGTTGGTCTTGCCGATGAGGACGGCCCCGGCCGCGCGCAGTCGCTCGACGACGGTCGCGTCGTAGGGCGGGTGATAGTCGGCGAGGATGCGCGAGCCGCAGGTGGTTTGCAGGCCGCGCGTGCAGATGTTGTCTTTGACGGCGATGGGGACGCCGCGCAGGGGCGTCTCGGCGGCGGCGCGCGCGGGCGAAGCCGACTCCGCGTCGAGCGACTCGGCGTGACGGAGCGCGCCCGCGCGGTCGATTTGGAGGAAGGCGTTGAGCGTGTCGTTTAAAGCTTCGGCCGACGCGAGCGCGTCTTCCGTGACGGCGCGCGCCGTCGTCTCACCGGACGCGATGCGGCCGCGCAAAAACTCGACTGTGTTCTCGTGTGAAGGCATGTCCGCTCAGATGACTTTCGGGACGCGGAAGTGGCCGTGCGAAGGGTCGGGCGCTTGGTCGAGCGCGTTGCGCTGGCCGAGCGAGGGCTGGCGCACGTCGTCGCGCGCGGCCTCGGTCTGCTCGCCTTCGGGCGTCAGGCCGCCCGTCGCCGGCTCGACGGCGCTCGTGTCCAGCTCGTTCAACTGCTCGACGTAAGCGACGATTGAAGCGACCTGCGGCGCGAGCGTGCGCAACTCCTCGTCGCCAAGTTCGAGGTGCGCCAGCGTGGCTATCTTGCGGATGTCGGATTCGCTGATGGGCATGATGGTAGCGGTCACCTCTCAGCTCTCAGCTTTCAGCTCAGGGCCTCCGCCGCGCTCAAGACGGCGCGCGCGACTCAACGCCTTACGCGCGTCGGCTCTCTAAAAGCTGATTGCTGAATGCTGACCGCTGAATGCTATTTCCTTTCCTGCGCTTCGATGTAGCTGCCGGCGGCGACGAGGAAGCGCCGGCGCAGCTCTTCGTCGCGGATGGCCGAGGCGGCGTCTTCGAGTTCGGCGGCCGTGCGCAGAGCGCCCGCTTCGTGGGCGGCCGTGCGTACTTCCCGCGCGAGTCTGCGCTGTCGCTCGCGCTCCTTGCGGACGGTCTCGGCATCGACGCGGAACTCGATGAAGGTGACGACGGGCTGACCCAGAATCGAGTTGACGCGGAAGAGCAACTGGCCGCTGATGGCTTCGAGCTGCTGCCGCCAAGAGGTGTCGGGCACGGCGACGACGAGCGTCTTGCGGTAGAGGCGGAAGGGCACGGCGACGCCGCGCAACTGCTCGCCCGCCGCGCGCCGCCAAGCGACGCAGGCCGCCGTCTCGGCCACCTCCTCGGCGTCGCCCGCCGCGCGCAGAAGCTGCGGCAAGGCTCTGATGAGATCGTCCATGAAGAAGCTGTCGGCGTTCGGCGTTCAGCGTTCAGCTTTGATTAGTTTCCGGCTGACTGCTGACTGCTGACCGCCGAGTGCTATAAAATCGGAAATCGCAAATCAAAAATCGTAAATTCGCAGGGGAGTGTAATGGAAAAGGAGCGAGGGCCACAAGCGGCGGACGCCAGAGCGTCAGGCGTTGACTGGAACGGTTTGGAGCGTCTGGTGCTGGCGTCGGCCAGCCCGCGACGCGCAGAGATTCTGCGCTCGGTCGGGTGGCCCTTCGAGGCCGTCGCGGCCGACGTCGACGAGACGATGCGCGAGGGCGAGGAGCCTGAAGCTTACGTCCGCAGGCTCGCGCGCGAGAAGGCCGAGCGCGTCGCGTCGGAGCGTCTCTTCGGACTCGTCTTAGGCGCGGACACGACGGTCGTCTCGGCCGAAGGTCTCGCGCTCGCCAAGCCCGAAGACGAACGGGACGCGCGAAGGATGCTGCGACTTCTCGGTGAGCGTTGGCACGAAGTTCTGACGGGCGTCGCGCTCGTGCGCGCGGAGTCGGGTCGCGCGGTCGTCGAGTGCGCGCGCACTCGCGTGCGCTTCGCGGCCGTCAGTGACGAAGAGATTGACGCTTACGTGCGGACGGGCGAGCCGCTCGACAAGGCCGGCGCGTACGCCATACAGGGCCGCGCCGCGCTTTTTATCGAGGCCATCGAGGGCGACTATTGGAACGTCGTCGGACTGCCCGTCCGCCTCGTCTACGAGATAGCGCGGCGTCTCACGCCGTAGAAGCGTTGCCGAAGAGAATAAAAAAGAAGACGCGAAGTGGAGACGAAGAAGGGGACGCACCCGCGTTGGATGCGTCCCCTTCTTCGCGTCGGGTCGGCTCTTGGGGGAACCGTGAATGTTATTTGAGCAGTTCGTTCAGACGCGGCGAGAGTTGGTCGACGAGCTTGCCGCGCGGGTCGAGGCCGCCGATGGGGTCGCCCGCAATCTCGCCCGCGCGGTTGAGAATGACGACGGCCGGTAGCTGGTCAAGGCCCGTCCGCTTGAAGAGCGTCCCTTCGGGGTCGCGCAGGACGGCAATCTTCAGCCCGTACTTGCGCGCGAAGGCGCGAAGGTCTTCGTCGGCCGCGTAGGACTTCGACTTCGGCGAGTCGGAATCGGTGCTCACCCAGTAGACGCGCACCTCGCGCTCGGCGTACTCGTTCGCAAGCTCCTGCACGTCGTGCGCCGCGCGCCGCGCCAGAGAGGGCGGCAAGGAGGCCGACCCGAAGGCCAGCACCACCACGTCGCCGCGCAGCATCTCCGAAGTAATCTGACCGCCGTCGGCCGAGCGCAGGTTGAAGTTTAGAGCCTCGGCCGCGCCCGCGGGCGTCGCCGGCAGGACGGCGGCGAGCATGACGAGCACGAGCGCCAACTTCGCAAACTTGGGGAAACGTTTTGACATCTCGGTTCTCCTCGGGCCTTCCAACGTATGTACGGCCCTCGTCACTCCAAGCGAGGCGGCCCGGACGAATTATTTGATGTCCGGTCAAAAAGAAAGGTTGGACGGAAGCGGTACGACCGTGGGTCGCACGGGGAAGGCGAGGGGCAAAATTCTCTTCACTGACGAACGCGCGGGCGAGCGAGCAAACTCACTCGCCGCCGGGCGCGGACGCCTCCGGCGGTCGCCCGAAAACCTCCTCGTAGAGCGCCGCGTACTCGTCCCAAGTGTCCATGTCGCGCACAATGTAAGGCGAATCGACGGGCAGACGCAACACCTCGCCGCGACGCGCGTCGAAGAGAGCGCGCAGGCCGCGCTCGGGTGGGAGCGACGAAAGCTCCCGGCGCAGGCGCAGGTCAACGAGGACGGGATGACCGCCGCGCCCCTCGTATGTCGGAACGACGAGCGGCGCGCCGCGCTCGCGCCAAGCGGCGATGACGGAGTCGATGACGCGCGGCGGCACGGCGGGCTGATCGGCCAACGCGATGAGCACAGACCGCGCGTCGCCTCCGACCGCCTCGACCCCGCGCGCAATCGAGACGCCCATCTCGCTCTCGGCCTCTTCGTTAAAGACCGTCAAGACTTCTTGTCGCGTGAGGAGTTCGCGCCGCACGTCTTCGGCGCGGTGTCCGACGACGACGACGACGCGACGCGCGCCGCCCGCGAGCAGGTTGTCGACGCAAGTCTCGACGACCGACTTCGCGCCGAACGGGAGCAGGGGCTTGAACGCGCCCATGCGCCGCGAGCGACCGGCTGCGAGCAGGACGGCTTCGACTCGCCCCACGCCCTCCACTACCTTAGAGACTCTCGCAGCTCTTCGAGCGCGCGACGGACGAAGGGACGCGCCATCTGCTTGCGGTAGTTCATCAGGTGGTCTGTGTTGTCGAGCGGGCGCGCGCGCAGGTAACAGGCTTCGGCCGCGGCGTTGATGGTCTCGTCGTTGAGCGGGGAGCCTGTGAGCGCGGCGCCCGCCGCCTCGCGCATGCGCTCCTCGTCGAGCGGGCCTCCCGCGAGCGCCGCGCCCG
>DASUNL010000562.1:0-5190 GCA_036277175.1 Pyrinomonadaceae bacterium
CGCCCGAAGAAGGCGGAGGCATCATGATTAACTCGTGCCCTCGATAGGTCGAGCGCACAGGCTCGCGCTCGCGTGCGACGTAGTTGCGTAAATCCTGTTCGGTGATGAGGCCGCCGTGCCGTCGCATGTCGGCGGCGATGAGGCGCGCGGTCGTCCCCTCGTAGAACTCGCGCGGGCCTTGCCGCTTCATGCGCGCGAGCGTCGCCGCAAGCTCCGGCAGACGCATCACCTCGCCCTCTTTGTAGAGTCGCCCGCCGCGCAGGTAGACGCGCTTCGTCTCCGCGTAAGGCTCCATCTTCGCGGCGTTGTCGCGCAGCGTCTTCGCCACGAAATAGGTGATGGGGAAGCCTTCGGCCGCGAGCCTCCGCGCAGGCTCGACGAGCTGCGCCCAAGTGAAACGCCCCGAGCCGTACTTCTTCAAAGCGAGCTCAAGACCGGCGACCGTGCCGGGCACGCCTGACGCTCGATAGCCTACGGTCGAAGAGCCTTCGCCGCGAATCAGATTCCCGCTCGCATCGACGAACATGTTTCGCGTCGCGGCGGCCGGGGCCATCTCGCGGTAGTCAATCGCGGTCGTCCGCCCGTCGCGCATGCGCAGGAGCATGAAGCCGCCGCCGCCCAAATTTCCGGCCTCCGGGTAGACCACCGCGAGCGCAAGCCCGACCGCAACGGCCGCGTCGACGGCGTTACCGCCGCGCCTCATCACCTCGACGCCGACGCGCGAAGCAATCGCCGAGTTCGACGCGACCATCCCGCGCGGCGCGCGCGCGGGCTGACGCGACGAGACCGGCGCGGCCGCGACCGCGACCGTCCGCGTCGCGGTTTGCGGCGTGAAGGACAAGAGCAGCGTTGCGACGAGCGCGAAGCCCGTCGTTCGCCTGACGTATGTTCGCATCGAGTTCATTGGGCCTTTATATCAAATCCAGCTCGAAGTAGAGAGTGCCGCCGACGGGGTTGTAGCGATACGGCTCTATCTCGCGGAAGCCGAGCGAGCGGTAGAGCGCGATGGCCGCGCCCATCGACGGCAAAGTGTCGAGCCGCATCCGTCCGTAGCCCGACTCGCGCGCCGACGCGACGATGGCCTCCGCCAATTTTCGCCCCACCCCGTCGGCGCGAAAAACGGGCCGCACGTAAAGTCGCTTCATCTCGGCGACGCCCTCCGCGTATCTGCGTAAGGCCACGCAGCCGGCCGTCTCGCCGCGCGCCGACGCCAGCAGCAGACGACCCGACGGCGGCGCGTAATCGCCGGGAAGCCCCGCCAGCTCGCGCCCGAAATCCTGAAAGCACAAATCGATGCCAAGCGCGTCGGCATATTCCTCAAAGAGACGCCGCGCCTCCGCGACCTCTTCGGCCGTCAACGCATCGAAGATTTCGATTTGCCCAGCCACGCCGTAACCTCACACGACTGACGCTCCGTGAAGCTTTCCTCTCATGCTCAAAGCGACGCGACGAGCGACGCGAGAAGCGCGCCGCGCGGGGCGACGCCCGACGCCTCGATGTGTTCGTGGAAGGCGTGCGCGCCGTCGCCCTCGATGCCGAGGCCGTCGAGCACGGGCGCGCCGACGGCCGCCGCGAAGTTCCCGTCCGAAGCGCCGCCCACACTCGCCTCGCCCAACTCGAAGCCGAGGAGCGTCGCGCACGCGCGCGCCGTCTCGTAGAGCCTCGCCACGCCCTCGCTGCGCTCAAGCGGCGGACGGTTTATCTCGCCCTCGACCTCGACGCGCACGCGCCCGTCGAACGGACGCAAGCCCAAAATGATTTCCTCGATGCGTCGCGCCTCGTCAATAGTCGAGAAGCGCACGTCCACTTCGGCGCGCGCCTCGGCGGCGACGACGTTCGAGCGCGTCCCGCCCGCGACGACGCCGACGTTGACGTTAGTGCCGAGCGACGGGTCGTTGAGCGTGTGCAGACGCTCTATCTGCCGCGCGATTTCCAGCACCGCGCTCGCGCCCTTCTCCGGCTCAAGCCCCGCGTGCGCAGGCCGCCCCGTTGCCGTCACGACGTAGTGGCCCGTGCCCTTGCGCGCCGTCTTCACGCGCCCGCCCGGCGCGGGCGGCTCAAGCACGAGCGCCGCGCGCGCGCGCGCCGCTTCCCTCTCGACCAACTCGCGCCCGCCGTGCGTGCTACCCGTCTCCTCGTCGCACGTCAAAAGCACGACGACCTCGCGCGACGGCACGACGCCGAGTGACTCGCACGCGCGCATCACTTCGACGACGAGCGCGCAGCTCGCCTTCATGTCGAAGACGCCCGGCCCGTAGAGACGCCCGCCCTCCTCGCGCCACGGACGCTCGGCCAAAGAGCCGCGCGGGTGAACCGTGTCCGTGTGTCCGAGGATGAGAATCGCGCTGTCTGAACCGCGTCCGCCGAAGAACGTGGCACGCAGGTGTTCGCCGTAAGCGTCGCGCGCGGGCACACGCTCGAACGACGTCAGAGCGCCGCACGAACGCGCCGCCTCTTCGAGCAGACGGACGACGGCGCGACTCCCGTCCGCGTCTCCCGACGGCGACTCGGTTTCGACGAGCGAGCGCGCGAGTGAGATTACCGCGCCCGCGCGCTCGTCAAAATATCTTCGAGTCGCGTCCGCCTGCGCGGGCGTCAGTCGCGCTTCGCCTGTCGCTGTTTCGTGTGTCGTCAAACTCTTTATCGCGCGCGTCGCGTTGTTTGCTCGCGCGTCTTTCGCGCTCACGCGGCCGTGAAGATTTCCTTGCGGACGGTGAGCGCGTCGATTCTTTCGAGGTTCACGTCGAAGCCGAGGCCGGGCGTTTCTGGCGCGACGATTGTCCCCCGCGCCGTCACGGTAACGGGCGGGTCGATGATGTCCTCTTCCCAGTAGCGCGCGCTCGCCGACACGTCGCCGGGCAAGGTGAAACCTCCGAGCGTCGCCATCGCGATGTTGTGCGCGCGCCCCACGCCCGATTCGAGCATCCCGCCGCACCAGACGGGCACTCCATTTTCCCGACAGACCGACTCGACTCGCCGCGCCTCGGCGTGCCCGCCGACGCGACCGAGCTTTATATTGATGACGCGGCACGCTCCCAACTCTAAAGCCTTGCGCGCGTCCTCGGCCGAGCGCACAGACTCGTCGAGGCAGACGGGCGTCGAGATTTCCTTCTGGAGTCGCGCGTGGTCGAGCATATCGTCGTAGGCGAGCGGCTGTTCGACCATCAACAGGCGTTGGCGGTCAAGCTCGCGGAAGAGCGGCGCGTCCGCGAGCGTGTAGGCCGAATTTGCATCGACCATCAAAGTGATTTCAGGGAAACGCTCGCGCACGCGCTCGATTACCGAGGCGTCCCAGCCCGGCTTGATTTTAATCTTGATGCGCTGATACCCGGCCGCGAGCTCGCCGGCAATCTTTTCGAGAAGCGCCTCGACCGTGTCCTGTATGCCGATGGAGACGCCGCACGGAATCTCTCGGCGCGTGCCGCCGAGGTGTCGCCAGAGCGGAACGCCCGCGCGCCGCGCCTCGATGTCCCAGAGCGCCGTCTCAATCGCTGCCTTCGCCATGCGGTGTCCGCGCACCCGCGCGAAGAGTGCCGACGCTTCGGCCGCACTTTCGACTTCTCGTCCGAGCGCCATCGGCACGATGAAGGACTTCGTCACCTCCCACGCGCCGTCAATCCACTCATCCGAGTAGAAAGGGCCTTCGCCCGCCGTACACTCGCCCCACCCTTCCGCGCCGTCCGCGCACAGTACGCGCGCGAGCATGATGCGCCGCTCGTAGGTGCGCCCGAAACTCGTCTCGAAGAAGTGTACGAGCGGCAAGCGTATCTCGCGCAGCTCGATTCGCCGTATCTTCAAAGGTGTGCTCCGAAAAAGTGTCGCGCACGCATTATAGCCACTCGCGCCGCGTAATGAAAAAGAGGCGCGCCCGACAGGGACACGCCTCTTTGACTTTCGCTTTTTACTTTTCCGCTCAGTCGGCTTCGGAAACGACGACCGCCGGGCCGATGTGTTCGGTCGTCACGACCTCCTCGCCTTCGAGCGCCGCTTCGAGAGTTCGCCAAGGCAGACTCGCGCACTTCACACGCACGGGAAAGTTGCTGATGCCGGAGAAGGCTTTCAGATGATTCAGCTGGTTCGGCTCGTGCTCGACGTCGAGCTCGCCGACGATCATGCGGTGAAACTCCGAGGCCAACTGCCGCGACTCGTCGCGCCCCTTCCCCTTCACGCGGTGCGTCATCATGCTGGCCGACGCCTTGAAGATGCGGCAGCCGTCGCCCTGAAAACTGATGTCGCGCACCGTCCCATCCTGCAAATCCATGTAGAGGATGAGGTGGTCGCCGCAGAGCGGGTTGTGCCCTTCGGCGCGTCGATTCGCTGATTCCATCGGGCGGTAGTTGCGCGGCTTCTTCCCGTGCTCGGTGATGACCTCGCCGTAGAGTTCCTTTAAGTCCTGCACGGTTAGCCCAAGACCTCCAAAACCTTTTCGACCGCGCCCGCCAACTTCTCCACCTCTTCGCGCGTGTTGTAGAAGGCGAACGACGCGCGCGCCGTCGCGGGCACGTCGAAGTGCTGCATGACGGGCTGTGCGCAGTGGTGTCCGGCGCGGATGGCGATGCCCTCGTAGTCGAGCACCGTGCCGATGTCGTGCGGGTGTATGTCTTCGATGACGAAGGCCAGCACGCCCGCCTTCTCGCGCGCCGTGCCGACGAGCCGCACGCCCTTAATCGACGACACAAGCTCGGTCGCGTAAGCCAACAAGTCCTGCTCGTGCCGCAGCGCAGCCTCGCGGTCAATCGCGCTCAGGTAGTCAATCGCCGCGCCCAGTCCGATTTGAGCGGCGATGGCCGGCGTGCCCGCCTCGAACTTCTCGGGCAGTCCCGCGTAAGTCGTCTTCTCGAAAGTGACCGTGCGAATCATGCTGCCGCCGCCGAGGAAAGGGTTCATCTTCTCCAACCACTCGGCCTTGCCGTAGACGACGCCGCTGCCCGTCGGCGCGAACATCTTGTGGCCGGAGATGATGTAGAAGTCGCAGTCCAACTCCTGCACGTCTATCTTCAGATGCGGCGCGCCCTGCGCCCCGTCGACGAGAAGCGGGACGCCCAGCTTGTGCGCCATCGCCGACATCTCTTTGATGGGGTTTATCGTGCCGAGCGCGTTCGAGATGTGGTTGACGCAGACGAGCTTCGTGCGCTCGTTCAAGAGCGCCTCGTACTCGTCCAACTGCAACTCGCCCGCGTCGTTCATCGG
>DASUNL010000563.1:0-8305 GCA_036277175.1 Pyrinomonadaceae bacterium
GACCGCACCCGACGAGCGTCCGCACGTCGCCGCCGTCGTCGTCCGTCGCCGAGAGCACGCGATTCTCTTTGAGCGCACTCGCGCTTAGCGGCCGCGTGACGGGCGCGGACTTCTTCGGCCCGCCCGAGACGAACAGCGTCGCCTCGGCCAGCCCGTAGCAGGGGAAGAACGCTTCACGGCGGAAGCCGCACGGGGCGAAGGCTGAGGCGAATCGCTCAAGCGTGTCGCCGCGAATCGGCTCAGAGCCGTTGAAGGCCACTTCCCAACTGCTCAGGTCGAGCGCGGCGCGGTCTTCGGCCGTGACGCGGCGGGCGCACATCTCGTAAGCGAAATTCGGCGCGCCGCTCGTGTGCGCTTTGTAGCGCGAGATGGCTTGCAACCAGCGCAGCGGGCGTTGCAGAAAGGCGGGCGGCGGCATGAGCACGCACATCGACCCGAAGTAGAGGGACTGAAGGACGTTCCCGATGAGGCCCATGTCGTGATAGAGCGGGAGCCAACTGACGAACGTCGAATCTTCCGTGTGCTCGCACGCGCGCTCCATCATGCCCATGTTGTGCATGAGGTTGGCGTGACTGACCATGACGCCTTTCGGCTCGGAGGTGGAGCCGGAAGTGTACTGAAGGAAGGCCAGCGTCTCGCCGCCGACCTCCGGCTCTTGCCAGCGCGCGGCGAGTTCGTCGCTTAAAGTGTCGGTGGCGACGTGCCATAGATTTTTCAGCGGAGATGCGTCGCCGAACAAGGCCGCGCCCCTCGATAGACTCGCAGAGTTGGTCAGCAGGCCGGACGACTCCGAGTCTCTGACGATTGACTGAAGCCGCGCGAGACTCTGATTCATGCGCGGGGGGTAGACGGGAACGGCCACCGCCCCGGCGTAGAGGCAGCCGAAGAAAGCCGCCACGAAGTCCAACCCCGGCGGGTAGAGTAGTAAGACCCGCTCGCCGCTCGCCCCGGAGCTTTGCAGCCACGCGCCGACGGCTCTCGCACGGCGCTCCAACTGCGCGTAAGTGAGACTGACCTCGTTCGTTTCACCGTCCGTCAAGAACACGTAGGCCCTGCGGTCGGGTCGACCGGTTGCCCGACTGCACAGCAACTCAATCAGGCTCGAAGTCTCGAACCCGTTGGACGGCGGTGGATACGAAATCCCGCTCGCGCTTCTGCTCATCTCACAGACCTAACCGACGAAACAGTTTGATAGTTTGTCTTGAGGAAATCGCCCGGAGTTGGTCGAAGTATCTGCGGGAGTGTCGGGGACGACTCGGTACGAACGCCGAGAACCTGCCGGATGCCGGTCACACATCGCCGCGCTAACACACACTTACCCGGCGGCAGGGATTAAACTAATCGCGCGTTGTGGTTTGGCTTTTGCAGGTCGTGGGCAGGCTACCGCCACTAGAGCCTTTGAAGAGGCTTTTGAATCTGGACTATCTAACCGGCTGGGGCAATTGCGTTTAGAACCGGCAGGCTTCGTCGGCCATCGAGACTAACCAGCCTCGTTGCGCGGTATCTAGTTCGGGTCAAACAAAAAGAATAAAAGCGCGCCGCTCGCGTAAGTTGGGGCGATTCTGAATCAATGTGTAAAGCTTAGGACAGGCGGGGAACTATCGAAAGATAGCCTCGGAAGCGACCCCTTGCATGGCCTCATCATCACCTCAATCTAAATTGACTGTCTGAATTTAACGAGTGAGGTGTTGACGCAAGTAGCAAAGACGACGCATTTCCCCTGAACCGGCGGGTTCTTATAATTTCCGACACATCCATTACACCACCTTCCTCAGGAGGCCGGCAATTATATCTCCACCCGCAAGCCTGTCAAGCAAATTTTTCCCACTCACTGACGCGGCTCACCGTCCTTCCAAGACGGCCGGAAGGATTTGTTTGGGGACGTAGTCGTCGTGAAGCGGGAGGTCGTCGCCGTAGTTGCCGCCGTAGAATCCAATCACCAAGTCGAGCTCCGGAATCGCGATGGCGTGCTGCCAGCCGTTGCCGCTCGCGAAGTAGGCGCGCACGGTTCGTCCCTTGTAAGGATAGTCAAACACCCACCAGAGATAGCCGTAGCTCGCTCTCGACTTCTCGGAGAATTTGTAGAGAGGCGCGGTCGAACGCTCGACCCATTCGCGCGTCAGAACCCTCCGGCCGTTCCACGTCCCGCCGTTCAAATGCAGTTGCGCGAGCTTCATAAAATCGCGCGGGAGCAGACGCGCTCCGCCGCCCATGTAGGTGTCGCCGTTCGGCGTGATGCCGAGGTAGTAACGCTTGATTTGAAGCGGCCGGGCCAGAAGGTCTTGCATCAGCTCAGGAATTGAACGACCGGCGGCGTGTTTGAGAACGCCGCCCGCGAGGTTTGGCTGGACGCTGCAATAGACCGCGCGCTCCCCCGGCTCGCGAATCATCTTGAGCGCCATTGTGTACTTGTAATAATCGGTCGCGCCGCTCTCGTCCACCATGTAGTCTTCACGACCCGGCGAGTTATCGTCCGAGTCGTCGCAGTCGAGTCCCGAAGACATCGTCAACAGATGTTCGAGTGTGAGTGCGCGTTTGCGCGGCTCAAGGCCGGGCGGGAACGCGCCGCCGTTTATCACCTGATAGACCGGGCTGGACGCCTTGAGCGGCACACCTGCGTTCATCGCCGCGCCGATTAGCGTGGCCGTCAAACTCTTCGAGGCCGAGCGCGTGTCGTGCGGCTTATCGCGGTGCTCGCCGTGAAAATACTCTTCGAGCACGAGCTTGCCGTGTCGCGCGATGAGCACGCCGTGAACCTCCGGCGAGTGAACGGATTCAATCGGCGTGTCGATGACCATCCGGATGAACTTTTCTACGAGTTCGCGCGAGATGCCCACGTCTTCGAGTGAGGCAGTCGGCCAGCCGTCGTCCGACGCGGGCGGCGGCGCGTAGACGTAGGTGGCCGACGGACGCCCGCGCGGGTAGAAGTTGCTCGCCTCTTCGGCCCGCACGCGACGAAAGTCGAATGTCCCGCCGCGATACGGGAAGTAGATTGACAAGACTTCGCGCTGCGCGTCGTATTTACCTTCGACGACGCGCTTGCCCTTTGATGAGAGTTTTGCCGTCGAGCCGTCAAACTCGATACCATCAATTCGATAACCGCCGACCCAGCCGATGTTGCGCTCGGGGTTCTTGAGAAACGCGCTGACCGCGCCGTCGTCCTTCGCCTTGACAGAGAGGTATAAAGTTATCGCGCTGTCGAGCGGCGTAACCTCTCCGCGCCACGTGTCGCGCCCGTTTTTCGTGAGCGTGACGGGCGAGGCGTATGGCCCGCCTTCGGGGGTCGCGGGCTGAATCCAGTGACCGACTATCTGCGTGCGGCGCGCGTCGAACTTCCCTCGAAAGGCATTCTCACCGCCCGGAAGCTCGAACGTAATCGCGTCCCCTTCCGTCTTCGCCTGCGCGGTCTTTCCTGAAATCTCCGCCCAGAGGCCGCCGTCGCGCTGCCTGATGAGAAGCGTCCCGCGAACGTCAGGCCCGAGACTCCGTTTCGCTTCCCAGAGGCCCGCGAGTTCGCGCGCGGAGGGGGGCGCGGCCGTCTGAGCGCGCGTCACGAGTGGAGTGACGGACGAGAAAACGGCGACGACTACGCAGAGTAACCATCGAAGGGGCATGACTTACGCTCCTTAAACTTTTATCGCGCGACGCGATTGTTTCTTCGCTTCGCTTTACTCGTAACGGAGTGCGACCATCGGGTCGACGCGCGTGGCGCGGCGCGCGGGGATGTAACAGGCGATGAGCGCGACCGTCGTCAGCAGTAACGCAATCAGGCCGAACGTCAACGGGTCGGTCGCCTTGACCTCGAACAGGAGACTTTGAAGCAGACGTGTCAACGCATACGCGCCCGCGAGGCCGACGCAGACGCCGGTTAGCGCGAGCCTCATCCCTTTGCCGAGGACGAGTCGCAGCACGTCTCGTCTCTGCGCGCCGAGTGCCATGCGGACGCCGATTTCGGGCGTGTGCTGCACGACGAAATAGGCCAGCACGCCGTAAATCCCGAGCGCGGAGAGCAGCAGCGCAAGCCCCGCGAAGGCCGTCAGCAGAATCATCCCCACACGACGCTGCGCAGTCTCGCGGCCGAGCACTTCGTCCATCGTGCGGACGCTCGAAAGAGGCTGGTAAGGGTCAACGTCATGCACGGCGTCGCGCACCGAGGCGACGAGACTCGTCGGCGCGACCGAAGTGCGTATGACCAAATCGCGCGGCGGGAAAAGTGAGTAGGGCGGCGTCTGCCAATGCTTCGCGGCCTGACGATAAGGGACGTACATCTCAGCCTTAATCGGCGTGTCGACGCCCGTCTGCCTTACGTCGGCCACCACGCCGACAACCGTCAGCCAAGGCTCCGGAGACTCCGGAGCGCCGGCCTTGAAACGTTTCCCTAGTGCGCTCTCGCCCGGCCAGTAGGCGCGCGCCATCGTCTCGTTGATAGCGACGACGGGCGTCGCGCCTTCGTCGTCGCGCTCGTCGAACGCGCGTCCCTGACGCACCTCGACGCCCATCGCGCGAAAGTAGTCGGGGCTAATCTGCCTGTGGTTGGCGTTCCAGAAGGCCCCCGGCCCGTTGTCGCGGCCTTCGAGCGAGAGGCCGTTCGCGCCACCTTTACGAACGAGCGGAACGCCCGTCGTGTAGCCCACGGCGACCACGCCCGGAAGACTCTTGACGCGCGCCAACACCTCGTCGTAGAAGGCCGCGCGCCGCGCGCTCTCCTTGTACCTGTTACCCGCGAGTTGCGTCTGCAACGTCAGCACGCTCTCAAGCTGCAAATTCGAGTACTGCCCGCGCAGTCTTTGTAGTGTCTGAATCAAAAGCCCCGCGCCGACTAAGAGCACGAGCGACAGCGCGACCTCCGCGACGACGAAAGAATTTCTCAGGCGACGCTGACCCTTCGACACCCCCGCGCGACCGCCCTGCTTGAGCGCGTCGTTCAGGTCGGCTCTCGATGCATGAAGCGCGGGGGCAAGACCGAAGACCACGCCCGCGAGAAGCGATATCAAAAGCGTAAAGCCGAGCACGCGCATGTCTAGCTGAAGCACCGCCGACTCGCGCATCCCCGCCGGTACGAGTTGTTGCAAGAAGGCGAAAGCCCACACCGCCAGAATCGACCCGAGCAAGCCCCCCGCGACGCCGAGCAGTACGCTTTCCGTCAGTAGTTGCCGCACGATGCGCCAACGGCTCGCGCCCAACGCCGCACGCACCGCAATCTCTCGACTCCGCGCCGCCGAACGCGAAAGCAGCACGCCCCCAACGTTCGCGCACGCGATTAAAAGCACGAAGGCGACCGCGACGAGCAGCATCGTCAGAGGTCTTCGCACGCCGCCCGCCACCTGTTCGTGAAGCGGCACGACTTCGGCGCTCAACCCCTCGGCGTCGTCCGGATAAGCGGCAGCGATGCGGCCCGTGATTGCCTTTAAGTCCGCGTCCGCCTGCGCGGCCGTGACGCCCGGCTTCAGGCGCGCGACCACTTCGAGGAAATGTATGCTGCGGTTGGAGAGTTGTTCGGGCGTGAGCGTGAACGGCGTCCACACGCTCATGTCGAGCGTCCCGAACTGAAAGCCGCGCGGCATCACGCCGACGATGGTGTGCTTCTCGCCGTTGAGCAGGACGTCGCGACCAACGACCGCGCGCTCGCCGCCGAAGCGTCGCTGCCAGAGTCCGTGGCTGATGACGGCGACTTTGTCCGCGCCCGGCCTCCCCTCCTCCGGCGTGAAGTCGCGCCCTTCGGCCGGCCCGACGCCGAGCAGCGAGAAGAAGTTTGTGCTCACACCGTAGGCGAAAAGCCTCTCCGGCTCGCCGCCGTCGCCCGTGAGGTCGTAGTTGCGATATTCGAGCGCGGCCATGTCCTCGAAGACGCGATTCTGCGTCTTCCAGTCGTTGAAGTTGCCGGGCGCGGGCGTGTCGCGCCGCACGCCGACCGCCGGCAACTCTTCCCACACCATCACGAGGCGTTCGGGCTCGCGGTAATTCAGAGGGCGCAACAACACCGCGTTGACGACGGAGAAGATGGCCGTGTTCGCCCCGACACCGAGCGCCAGCGTGAGCACGGCCATCGCCGTAAAGCCGGGGCTGCGACGCTGCACGCGCACCGCGTAACGTAGATCGCGAATCAGGTTTTCGAGGGCCGGGACGCCACGACGTTCGCGGTATCTTTCTTTGGTCGCTTCGACGCTGCCGAACTTGATGAGCGCGTCGCGGCGCGCCTCTTCGGGCGTCATGCCGGATTGCACTTTGTCGTCGATGTATAACTGGAGATGCATCTCCAGCTCCTCGGCCAGCTCACGATCACGCCGCTCCTTTTGAAACAGACCGCCCAGACGCGCGAGCCACGAGCGTAGACTTTTGAAGTTCATGAAGGCTCCTCCCCCGGCGTGAGGAAGCGCGCGAGGATGGCCGTCGTCTGCTGCCACTCGCGCGTCGCTTTTTCAAGTTCCCTCCGGCCCGACCGCGTGATTTTGTAGTAACGGGCCTTGCGGTTATTTTCCGAGACGCCCCACTCGGAGGCGATGAACCCCTCCTGCTCCAACTTCAGGAGCGCCGGGTACAGCGTCCCGTGATTTATCGCCAGAAGGTTTTCGCTGGTCTGCTCGATGCGGCGCGCGATGCCGTAGCCGTGCACCGGCCCTAAGGACTCCAGCGTCTTTAAAACCATCAAGGCGAGCGTCCCCCGCCAGACATCCGATGTGTCAGTCATAACCCTCCTATAGGCAACCAACAAGAAGATGCCACATTCCCTATTGGAAAGCAACAGGAATTTTCGCGTGGCTGCAACGAAGGCGCTCGGCGTGTTAATTTTGTGCGAAGAGCTGAGGCGGCGTGAGAGTTATCGGCCGATTTCGGCGGTCTGTTTTCACTGAGAGTGAGGTTTGAGGTCTCCGAAAGATGATTGAACCGAGATACCCGGTCGCGCGCATGGTCGCTGACGCGGCGCACACACACTTCTCGCGTCGTCTCGAAGCGGCGCGCAGTATGGGCAAGACGGTCAATGCCGAAGTGCCCGACGTGGAGACCATCGCGGCGATCATCGACGCGGGTTTCTGGGCCAGCCTGCGTCGCGAGGAGGGCTACGCGCCGAAGATTTCGCTCGCCTACCTTTCGCCGCAGAGCGCGGGCCAGCCGCTCCTGTTCGAGCGTCGCCTCCCGCTCGAACCGTCCGCGCTGGCGCGGCTCGCCCCGGCGGTCGAGCGCCCCGGCATACACCTCGGCGTCTGGCGCGACGGCGGCGAGCTTTGGGTCTGGGGGACGACGCGCACCATCCCGCGCCTCTGCTTCGTGCTCGAAGTCATCGAGCCGGGGCTTCTGGTGATTAAGTACAGACGCAGGCAGGATCAGGGCAAGTACGTCAACGTCGTCGTACTCAAGGGCGATCAGGTGAAGGTCGTCGACGAGGCCGGCACGAGTCTGCCCGACTGCCCGGCCGTCATCACTCCGATGCTCGCCTTCGGCTCGCCCGCCCCTTGGGCCGACTCGGTCAACGTGCTCGTGCAGCTCGCGGTCTCGATGCGCGCGCACGGTCGCGGCGGCTCGCTGCTCGTCGTCCAGCAAGGCTCGCAGAAGTGGCGCGAGTCTATCGTGCAGCCCGTCTCATACTCGGTCGCGCCCGCCTACACGGAGCTGGCCGAGCTGATGCGGCAGGACGAAGCGGCGAAGAGTCTTCAGACGTGGCAGGAGGCGCTCGTCGACGCGGTCGAGGCGGTGGCGGGGCTGACGGCCGTCGACGGCGCGGCGGTGATTTCCGACCAGTACGAGTTGCTCGCGTTCGGCGCGAAGATTGGGAGACGCGAGGGCGGCGCGCAGGTCGAGCGCGTGGTCGTGACCGAACCCGTCTTAGGCGGCGCGGCCTCGGTCGTCCACCCCGCGCAGCTCGGCGGGACGAGACACCTTTCGGCCGCGCAGTTCGTGCAGGATCAAAAGGACGGCGTCGCGCTCGTCGCTTCTCAGGACGGACGCTTCACAATCTTCGCGTGGTCGCCCTGCGAAGAGATGGTTCACGCTCACCGCGTCGAGACGCTTCTGCTCTAACTTCCAAAAGAACTCTAATCATCGGCCGAGGGCTTGGCGCGCAGACGCTTGACGCGCGCGCGTCGTGCCTTCGCCTCAAGCGTCCGATTCTTCGCGCTCTTAGGGACTCGCGTGGGGACTCGTTTCGCGGGGCGGTGGTTCATTTGCGCGACACGCTCGCGCAGCTTCCGCAGACAGATGTTTTTGTTTGCGCGCTGGCTGCGCATCTCGCGCGAGACGACGACGATGCCTGTCCGCGTGTGTTTGAGGCGGACGGCCGTCTCGGTCTTGTTGACGTGCTGCCCGCCGG
>DASUNL010000564.1:0-6967 GCA_036277175.1 Pyrinomonadaceae bacterium
CGAAATCCCTTTCCGCTCCACGTCGAGCGGGTTCTTGAGCGGCGAGGTGCAGGTCGAGGGCGTCTCCCGCCCCTTCAACTTCATCATCGACACGGGCGCGAGCATCTCCGTCATCTCCGAGGCGCTCGCCACGCGACTCGAAGCCCTCGACCGCTACCAGAAGGTTTCGCGCATCAAGGTCTACGGCGCGGCCGGCGTCGCCGAGGACGTGCAGATGCTCAACATCCCGCACGTTCGCATCGGCCCTATCCCGCAGCGCAACGTCGCGGCCGCCGTCATCGACATGGACGCGATTAACGAGACCTCCGGGTTCGAGCAGACCGGCATCGTCGGCGGAAACATCCTCCGCCACTTCCGCGTCACCTTCGACTTCTCGCGCGCCGTCGTCCGCCTCGAACCCCTTAACGCGACGCCGCCCGCCGAGAAGCCGAGCGGCGGCGTCGTGACGAGCCAGTCGTGAGGGGACGGGCGTGAAGCAGAGCATCTATCTAGAGACGTCGGTCATCGGCGCGTATCTCGACAACGGCGAGCCGTTCCGCCGCGACCTGACGATACGCTGGTGGGAGCACGAGATGGGCGAGTACCGCGCCGTCGTCTCGCCGCTCGTCCTCAGAGAGCTTGAGCGCGTGCCCGAGCCGCACCGCACGGGTTACTTGAAACTCGCCGCCCCGCTCGAACAGGTCGAGGTCTCCGACGAGGCGACCATTCTCGCCGAAGGCTACATCGCGCGCGCCATCTTCCACCGCAAGTACATCGCCGACGCGCTGCACGTCGCCGTCGCCTCCGTCCACAAGATAGATTATCTGGTGACGTGGAACTTCGGGCACTTGGCGAACGTCCGCCGACAGGCGCGCATAAGACTCTTCAACACCGCCGCCGGTTTCTTCGTCCCGCAAATCGTGACGCCCGAGTTCCTCGTCTCCGAGTTGACGGAGAAGTCGTAGAAGCAATCAGCAATCAGCAATCAGCACTCAGCTTTCAGCCGGAAGATGATTGACGCCGAGCGTCGTTGAAACGGAGTCTCAACGTAGCGGCGTGCGGCCGTGGGCTGAAAGCTGAAAGCTGACTGCTGATTGCTGTGCGCTCCATTTACGACTCATGGCTCTTGCCGATTCACGATTTACGATTTACGATTCACAAGCGATGTACCGCAAACCGAGATTCCTCGAAATGCTCCACGCCATCCGCGAGGAGATGTCGCGCGAGGCCGACTACGACGTCGAGCTGTTCGCCGAGATGGCGCGCACCGGCGCGCGCCCGCGTCACGGCCCGGCGCGCAACCTGCGCGGCTTCCGCACGCGCGCGCCCGTCGCCGAAGAACAGCTGCGCGAAGCGAAGCCCGCGCGCCAGCGAAAGAGGGCGGCGAGGTGAAGAAAGCTCTCAGCAGTCAGCAATCAGCTTTCAGCTTTTGCTCGCTGCGCAGGTCGAATGAGCGGGTCGAACATGCGTCAAGTTAAATCGATAGGAAAGCTGAACGCTGATTGCTGAACGCTGAACGCTGAGTTATGGAAGAGACGTTTGAAGCCATCGGGCTGGAAGTGCCGAGCGAGAAGGACTTCAACCACCTCGCCGAGCGCGCGGGCGATCAGGGCGAGCCGACGCAGCTTCTGCGGCGGGGCGCTGTGCTGCACGGGCGCTGCTGGAAACTGGGCGAGGGGCTTGAGGTCTGGACTGTGCTTTACGAGTCGGGGACGGGCGAGATTTTCTACGCCGACTGTCGGCCCGGTTTCCGCGCGCGCTACTCGCAGCGCGTCAGCCCTTGGGCCTTGACCGAGTACGACGAGGACGGCGAGGCCATCGTCCACGGCTACTGCGACGGCACGGACACGGAAGTCCTCTTCGAGTTGCAGAACCTGACGGAGGTCGGGCCGGAAGGCTTCCGCGCGCAGGAGTTGCACGTCGGACTCTGCGGGCTGGCCTACCGCGCTCGCATCACCGAGGCGCGCGAGGGCGAGCGCGTGCGCTGGCAGCCGCTCGAACAGGCCGCGCCGTCGCGCGCCGCGCACGAGAACGATTGGAGCCTCGCGGGCCGCGTCATCTCGTTCAAGCCCCTGCGCAACCCTCTGTCGGGGAGCGAGCTTTACTGGGTCTATCTCGACCTCGAACAGCTCAAGCTCGAAGTGCTCGTCAACCAGCGTGCCCTGCGCGGCGGACGCCTCGCGGTCGGCGCGACGCTCGCCGCCGAGGTCTGGCTCCAAGGACACGTCCTCGACCGACGCGCCCTCCAATCGCGCTACGAGGGCGCGGACACCTCCCACACGACGGCCGACCTCTGGTCGCTCCTGCGGCGGAGAAACTGAAAAGCAGAGGTCGGAGGTTAGAGGTCAGAGGTCAGTTAAGAGACGCGCTGTTATCACAGACCTTCGACCTCTGACCTCCGACCTCTTCACCTTATGCTGAAGCGTCGCGCCCTCGTCATCCTCCTCCTCATCGTCGTCGTCCTCGTCCCCGTCGCCGTCTACGCCGCACATCGTTTCAATCAGTATTGGATACACCGCTTCGACACGGTCATCGCGCGGCAGGCCGCCGTCTATCGCGTCGACCCCGACCTCGTGTGGAGCATCATCTACGAGGAGACTTACTTCAGCCCTTGGAAGACGGGCGACGACGAAGAGGTGGGGCTGATGCAGGTGACGCCGACGGTCGGGCGCGAGTGGGCGGCGGCGACCGGGATGCGCGAGTTCGAGGAGCAGATGCGCGCCGACCCAGAAAGCGTCCTCCGCGACCCCGAGCGCAACATACAAATCGGCTGCTGGTACTTGGAAAAAATCTCGAAGGATTACCGCGACACGCCCGGCGCGGAGGCGCGCATGGCCGCCGCCTATAACGCCGGCCCTTCGCGCGCGCTCGCGTGGAATCGCACGGAGGTCTGGCAGCAGCCGCTCACCACGGAAGAGTTCGTCGCGCGCATCGACATCGCCTCGACGCGCGCCTACGTCACGAACGTCATCGCGCGCTATCGCGAAATCAAGGAGCGCGGCCGTCGTTGACCTATCGTCAGCTACTCGCGGCGAACCCCGACTTCCGCCGGCTCTGGACGGGGCAGGTCGTCTCCGAGATAGGCGACTGGCTCAACAACATCGCGGTGCTGGCGCTCGCCATCCAGCTCGCCGGGGACAGCGGCGTCGGACTCGCCATCGCCGTCTACGCCATCGCGCGACACGTCCCGCTCTTCGTCTTCGGGCCGGTCGCGGGCGTCGTCGCCGACCGCCTCGACCGAAGGCGCGTGATGATTGCGGCCGACGTCCTGCGCGCCGTCCTCGCGCTCGGGTTTCTGTTGGCCGACCGCCTGCAATCGCTCGCCGTCATCTACGCGGTCGCCGCGTCGCTCTTCGCCGTCGCCTCCTTCTTCTCGTCCGCGCGCCGCGCGTCGATACCGAACATCGTGCGCGGGCCGGACGAGCTTCTGACGGCCAACGCGCTGACCTCCTCGACGTTTGCCGCGACGGTCGCCGTCGGCTCTGCGCTCGGCGGCGTCGTCGCCGCGTTCGTCGCGCGCGACATCATCTTCGTCGTCAACGCGCTGACCTTCCTCGCCTCGGCCGAGATGATTCGGCGCATACGCGGGCGTTTGAGCCGGAGGGACGAGCGGAGTCAGACGGAGAGTCTCGAAGCGTCTGACGACGCGCGAGCGTTCGAGGGCGCGGCGAAGACTTCGTCTCTGCTCGCGCAGCTCGGCGCGGTCTTACGACGCGCGGCCGGGGAGTTTCGCGAGGGGTTGCGCTACGTGCGCGGCAGCTCGGTGCTGTCGGCCGTCTTCGTCGTCACGGCCGGGTGGGGCTTGGGCAACGGCGCGGCGCGCGCACTCTACAGCATCTTCGGCGCGCGTCTCGGCGTCGAGGCGATGGACGGCTCGGAGTGGGTCGCGCGCGGCTACGTCGAGCGGCCGACCGACTTCGGCATCTCGGTTTTGTTCGTCGCGATGGGCGTGGGCGGCATCGTCGGCGCGGCGCTGGCGCGGCGCTTCAACCGGGGCGAGCATCTCGGCCCGCGCATCGGCCGCTCGATGGTCTTCGACGGCCTCGCCCTCTCCGTCTTCAGCCTGATGCCGAACCTCTGGGGCGCGGCCCTTCTGCTCGTCGCGCGCGAAATCAACTTCGCCATCTGGTGGACGGCGCAGCAGACGCTCGTCATGCGGACGACCGACGACGCCTACGCGGGCCGCGTCTTCGCCACCAGCGAGACGTTGACGACCCTGATGATGGTCGGCTCGATGCTCGCCTCGGGCGCGGCCTCCGACCGACTCGGCATCCGCCCCGTCGCGCTCGCGGGCGGCGTCGTCATCGCCTGCTCCGGCATGCTCTGGTTCGTCTTAACCAGATTACCGCGCGAGGCACAACGAGCGACTTGAAATCCCTAATCTGAAATCTGAAATCTGAAATCCCGAATCTCAAATTTGAAATCTCGGATGTGAAATCTGAAATAAGATAGAAGACACGTATGACGACGACTCTCTATTGCGCGCGACACGTTCTGCCCGTCTCGTCCGAGCCGCTCGTGGACGGCGCGGTCGCGGTGAGCGGCGAGAGAATCGTCGGCGTCGGCCCGCGCGCCGAACTCGCCGCGAGGTTTTCAGGCGCGCGCGTGCGCGACATGGGCGAGGCCGTCATCCTCCCCGGCTTCGTCAACGCGCACACGCACCTTGAGCTGACCGTCATGCGCGGCTTCCTCGAAGACGTCGAAGAGAACTTCTTCGCGTGGCTAAAGAAGCTCACGGTCGCACGCAACGAGCACATGACCGAGCAAGACCGCGAGGACTCGTCCGCGTGGGGCGCGGTCGAGGCCGCGCGCGCGGGCATCACTTGTGTCGGCGACGCCTCCGACTCGGCCGCCGCCCCTCTGCGCGCACTCACGCGCGCGGGCCTGCGCGGCGTCGTTTACCAAGAGGTCTTCGGCCCGGACGCGCGCACGGCCCGCGAGCAGTTCTGGAAACTGCACGCGCGCGTCGAAGCCCTGCGCCCTTCGGAGAGCGTGCGCGTCCGCGTCGGCGTCTCCCCGCACGCGCCCTACACGGTCAGCGCGCCTCTCATCCGCCTCGTCACCGACTACGTCATCGCCAACAACCTCCCCGTGATGATGCACGCGGCCGAGTCGCGCATGGAAGAGTTGTTCCTCGTCGAAGGCTTCGGCGTCTTCGCCGACGGCCTGCGCGGGCGCGGCATCGAGTGGGACGCGCCCGGCCTGACGACCGTCCGCTATCTCGACTCGCTCGGCTTCCTCGGCGCGCGACCGCTCCTCGCCCACTGCATACGCATCGACGAAGAAGAGATTGCCCTCTTGAAAGATGCGGGCGCGGGCATCGCGCATTGCCCGCGCTCGAACGCCAAACTCGGACACGGGCGCGCGCCCTTCAACGCCTTCCTGCGCGCCGAACTCAACACGGGTTTGGGGAGCGATTCGGTCGCAAGCAACAACGTCTGCGACGTGCTCGAAGAGGCGCGCTACGCCGCGCTTGCCGCGCGCACGGGCTGGGCCGACGACGAAGGGCCGCCCGTCTCCGCCGAAGAAGTTTTGCACGCCGCGACCCTCGGCGGCACGCGCTCTCTCGGACTCGGCGACGTCACAGGCGCGCTCGAAGAGGGAAGGCAGGCCGACCTCGTCGCCGTCGCGCTCGGGGGCGTGCATCAGACGCCCGTCCACGACCCCTTGAGCGCGCTCGTCTTTTCTTCTTCGGGCCGCGACGTTCGACTCACCGTCGTCTCGGGCCGCGAAGTCTTCGACGGCGAGCGCGTGACGACCGTCGACGAAGAGGAGTTGCGCGCGCGCGTCCGAGACATCGCGGAACGAATCACGAAAGTCAGCGTCTAATCTTCACCGAAGGTCGAACGGACGGAAACCCGCGCGCCCCTCGCGGCGTAAACAGCTTGAGTAAGACCGCGCTCACGCCGCCGGCGCAATCCACGCAAGCGAAAGGATGTCGCCTTGTCCAAAAAGTTGTACTTAAGCGTCGCTCTCATCAGCGCGTCTCTCATCACGCTCTCATTGCTTGCCCCGACAGTGTGCGCGCAGCAGGTCGCCGACCCGGACTTTAAGCCCGCCGTCGGCAAGCCCGCGTACAAGGAAGGGCGCGGCCCCGTCGTCTGCGTCGACGAGGCGCACTTCAACTTTCACACGGCGGGCGGGCGCTACGCCGCCTTCGCCACACTGCTGCGCGGCGACGGCTACGTCGTCCGCCCCTCGACGGCGCGCTTCACGCGCGAGAGTCTGAAAGACTGCCGCGTCCTCGTCATCGCCAACGCCAACTCCGAGCGCAACCAGACGAACTGGACGCTCCCCATCGACCCGGCGTTTACGGACGAGGAGGTCGCGGCCGTCGCCGCGTGGGTGAAGGCGGGCGGCGCGCTCTTTCACATCGTCGACCACATGCCGATGCCGGGCGCGAGCGACAAACTCGCGCGCGCCTTCGGCGTCGAGTTCAGCAACGGCTTCGCGCTCGTCCCCGACGTGCAAGGCCCGATGATTTTCAAGCGCGCCGACGGTCAACTCGGCGACCACGCCATCACGCGCGGGCGCAACAAGGATGAGCGCGTCGAGAGGGTCGCGACCTTTACGGGGTCTGCCTTCCGCGCGTCGGGCGCGAAGCCGATTCTCGTGTTCGGCGACGGCGTCATCTCGCTTGAGCCGAACGTCGCATGGCAGTTCACGCCGGAGACGCCGAAGGTCGAGGTGAAGGGATGGATGCAGGGGGCGGCGTTGCGCCACGGCAAGGGGCGCGTCGTGGTCTTCGGCGAGGCGGCGATGTTCACGGCGCAACTCGCCGGGCCGAACAAGTTGAAGGTCGGCATGAACTCGCCCGACGCCCCCGAAAACCCGCGCCTCCTCCTCAACATCCTCCACTGGCTCGACGGCACGCTCAAAGACAAGTAAGGCAAAAGTAAAAAGGTAAAAGCAAAAGGTTGAGAAGCATCGCGCTCCTCAACCTTTTGCTTTTCTACTTTTGCCTTCTTCTTTATGCGCAGGCGGCCGT
>DASUNL010000565.1:0-4497 GCA_036277175.1 Pyrinomonadaceae bacterium
CCCGGCGCGACCTACCGCATGACGATTAACGTCGACGGTGCGCCCCACGACATCGAGTTGCGCATCGCCGGACGCGAGACCGTCAAGACGAACGTCGGCTCGTCGAACACGCTCGTCGGCCACGTCCGCGTGCGCGCCAACCCTGCGGCCGATGATTACCGCCTGCGAATCTATTTCACTGACGACGCGCATCACATCCCCGTCGTCGTGACGGCGCGACACCCTGCGGGCGAGATTCGCGCCGAGTTGGCGAGCGTCGAGTTTTTGACGGAAGCGCCGGCCCTAGCGCCCGGCACGACTCAGCCCGTGCCCGCGCCGGGCGCGACGCCCCGCCCGCCGGTCAACACGGTCGCCCCGCCGGGCGGAGTCGCGACTCCGCCCGCGTCTTCGGGCGTGACGCCGCCGGGCACGCCGCCCGCGTCCGACTCGTCGGACACGGCCTCAGACCTCCCCTTCCGACCCGGCGAGCAGTTGAACTTTAACTTCTACGCGGGGCAAGGCAGCCAGCCAATCGGCACGGCCTCGTTTCACGTGCGCGCGCGCGCACGCTACTTCAACCGCGACGGACTACTGCTCGCCGCGCAGATGCAGACGACCGGCGCGGGCCAAGCACTCTTCCCCGTCAGCGACCAGATAAATTCTTACGTCGACGCGACGACCCTGCTCCCGTTCCGCACGGAGCTGCTCTTGCAGGAGGGGCGGCGCAGGACGAGCTGGGTCGTCTCCGTCGAGCAGGATCGCGGCAACGCGCTCTTCGACGACGGCTCGCGCGTCGAGATGCCGGTCGGCACGCACGACCTCATCTCGGTCTTCTACGCCCTGCGCTCCTTCGACCTCTCGCCGGGCAAGGAGAACCGCGTCTCGCTCATCATCAACAAGCGCCCGCGCCTGCTCTCGCTCACGTCGCTGCGCCGCGAGACGATTCAACTGAGCGGGCGACCCATCCCGGCCGTCGTCCTCGCCCTGATGACGAACGACCCCGACGGCGACCGTTTCCAACTGCGTCTTTGGGTCAGCACAGACCGCCGCCGACTCCCCCTGCGACTGACCGCGCAGACGCCCCTCGGCCCCGTCCGCGCAGACCTCGCCATCATCCCCCTCACCGTCCAATAGCGAAGCTCTCATCAAGATTTTCATCCCCCACCTCCCTACATGAAATTGAAATCTATTTTCAACCATGACATACTTCACAACGTCCCACGTGGGCCGTAACGACCTGATGACTACTAAAAGCCCAAATGTTTCAAAGGTATCGACTGCCGCGCAGGCGACGACGCTCGACCGTCTTGCGGCGGGAGTCGAGGCGCGCGTCGTCGCGGTCGAGGGGACGGACGCGGTCGCGCGCCGCCTGATGGAGATGGGCGTCGTGCCGGGCGCGCCCGTGAGCGTCGTCAAGGCCGCGCCGCTCGGCGACCCGCTCGAAGTCCGCGTCCGGCGCAGCTATCACTTGGCCCTCCGCCGCGCCGAGGCGCAAACGATTCTGGTCGTGACGAGTGAAGAGTGACGAGCAAAACTACTTGGCTTTGCTCGTCACTCTTCACTCGTCAATGTTTTTTTATGTCCGTTGTCGAATCACCTACCCTTAGCGAAGAGACGAACGCCTCGGAGGCGTTGGGCGTCGCGGCCGTCGCGTCGCACGACGCGGGGGCGCTCGTGGTCGCGCTCGCCGGTAACCCGAACGCGGGAAAGACCAGCCTCTTCAACGCGCTCACCGGCCTGCGGCAGAAGGTCGCCAACTATCCGGGCGTGACGGTCGAGCGCAAGGAGGGCGAGTGGTCGCTCGCCTCAGACCTTCCGCCCGCGCGTCTCATCGACCTGCCCGGACTCTACAGCCTCGAAGCCGCCTCGGCCGACGAGCGCATCGCGCGCGACGTTCTGACCGCGCCCGAACAGGTTGGCGACACGCGCCCCGACGTGGTCGTCGCCGCCGTCGACGCGACCAACCTCGAACGCAATCTCTACCTCGTCACGCAGCTACTCGAAACCGGCCGCCCCCTCGTCGTCGCGCTCACGATGTTCGACCTCGCCGAGCGCGAGCGCATTGAGATTGACACGGCGCGGCTCGGACGCTCGCTCGGCGTCGAAGTCGTGCCCGTCGTGGCGACGAAGCGGCGCGGCCTCGAAGACTTGGCGCGCGCCGTCCTGCGCGCGGCCGGTGCTGAAGCGCCGGGGACGCGCTGGCCTCTTTCGGACGAGGCCGAGGCCGAGCTTGACGCGCTCGCGCGCGCCGACTCCGGCGTCCGCTCCGCCGCGCTCGCAGACCTCTACTCGGAAGAACTGCCCGAGGACGCCGACCGACGCGCGGCCGTCGAGGCGGCTCGCGAACGGCTCGCGCGCGCGAACCCCGACTGGTGGCAGGAACCCTTGCGCGCGCGCTACGACTGGATAGGTCGCGTCGCCGCAGAGTCGGTGCGTCACAGCCGCGCGCGCGGACGCAGCGCGACCGACCGCATCGACTCCTTGCTTACGCACAAAATACTCGGCCCCGTCATCCTCCTCGTCGTGATGGCGCTCGTCTTCCAGACCATCTTCTCTTGGGCGAGCGTGCCGATGGACTTGATAGACGGCGGCTTCGGCGCGTTGGGCGAGGCGGTGCGCGGCGCGATGCCGGCGGGGCTTCTGACAGACTTGCTGGTTGACGGCGTCATCGCCGGGGTCGGCGGCGTGCTCGTCTTCCTCCCGCAAATCCTCCTGCTCTTCTTCTTCATCTCGCTGCTCGAAGACTCGGGCTACATGGCGCGCGCGGCGTTTATGATGGACAGGCTGATGCGCGGCGTCGGACTTCACGGCAAGGCTTTCATGCCGCTTCTGTCGAGCTTCGCGTGCGCCATCCCCGGCATCATGGCGACGCGCACCATCGAGAACCCGAAAGACCGTCTGGCGACGATTCTTATCGCGCCCTTCATGAGCTGTTCGGCGCGCCTGCCGGTCTACACTTTGATGATCGCGGCCTTCTTCTCCGACCGAAAGGCGTTCGGCTTCATCTCGGTCGGCGCGCTCATCATCCTCGCCATGTACCTGCTCGGCCTCGCCGTCGCCATCTGCGTCGCGTGGATTCTCAAGCACACGATTCTCAAAGCGCCCGCGCCGCCGCTCGTTCTGGAATTGCCGCCCTACCGCGTGCCGAACCCCTTGAACATCGCGCAGCAGATGCGCTCGCGCTCGTGGCTCTTCGTGAAGCGCGCGGGGACGGTCATCCTCTCGATTTCGATTCTGCTGTGGGCGCTCGTCACCTTCCCGCAATCGGACGCGACGCAGGACGACCCGCAGGCGCGCGCCTACGTCTCACAGGCGACGCGCGAGACGGGCGTCGAGTCGAGGGGCGAACCCGCGCCGGGCGTCGAGCCCGCGTCGCCCGAAGCCTCGACGAAGGAGGGCGAGCAGATACGCCAGTCTTACGCCGGACGTCTCGGCCGCGTCATCGAGCCTTTCATCGAGCCTCTCGGTTTCGACTGGAAGATGGGCGTCGGCCTCATCGCCTCGTTCGCCGCGCGCGAGACTTTGGTCTCGACCTTAAGCATCGTCTACAACGTCGGCAAGGACTCGGACGCCGAGTCGCCTTCGCTCATCGACGCCGTGCGCGAGGCGCGGCGGCCCGACGGCCGTCCCGCTTGGACGCCGCTCGTCGCCGTCTCGATGATGGTCTTCTTCGTCCTCGCCTGCCAGTGCATGTCGACGGTCGCCATCGTGCGGCGCGAAACGAACTCGTGGCGCTGGCCGCTCTTTATGGTCGCCTACATGCTCGTGCTCGCTTACGGCGCTTCGTTCGTCACGTATCAGGGCGGGCGGCTTTTAGGTTTTGAATGATGTTCGTGGAGTTGGACTGGCAGGCGGCCGTCGTCGCCGTCATCGTTCTCGCCGCGGCCGCGTACTTCGCGCGCCGCGCGCTCGCGCGCCTGCGCTCGTTCGGCGGAGGCGCGAAGGCGGATGTGCCCGCGTGTGGAAACTGCGAGCAGGGCGAGAAGCCGTCGACGAACGCGCCGACCGCGAAAGTCCTCGTCCAAATCGCCCCGTCGAAGAACGCGACGCGCGCGCGCGGGCGTTGACGTGGGCGCGAGCGCGTTGATGAGAGACGCGCTTCTGCGAATCATAAAAAAGAGGAAGGGCCGCGAGCGCTCGCGGCCCTTCTTCGTTTTTGTGCGTCGCGCTTAGAGTGAGAAGTTGAAGTTGATGTAGCCGCTAACGCGGACGGGTTGGCCGTCGACGAGTGTGGGGCGGAACTTCCAGCGGCGCGCGGCCTCGGAGGCGGCTGACTGAAGTTGGAGCGGGCCGTCAGCGCGCTGCACGCGCTCGACCTCGCCCTTCTCGTTGACCACGACGTAGACGGTGACGAGTCCGGAGACGCGCGCCGTTCTCGCAATCTGCGGGTAGCTCGGCGAAATCTTCTGCGTCGCGATGCCGTGCAGTGCGCCGACGGCGACCGGGTTGCCTTCCGCCTTCGACGCGGCGTTGCCGCTCTTGCCCGCTTCCGCTCCGCCCGACGCCGTGCCCGCGCCG
>DASUNL010000566.1:0-7854 GCA_036277175.1 Pyrinomonadaceae bacterium
CCCCCCCCCCCCCCGCTTCTCGTTTCACCGACGCCCGCCGAGTCAGACCGACGCGGCGGCCGTCTGTGCGGCTGACGGTCGTTGCAGTTGCACGAGTCCGGCCGGGGCGGCGGCGAGCCAAGTGGTCGGGCAGACTCCGCAGCGCGTGCAGGTGTCGACGGACGGGCATGGCGCGGTCGAGCGCGCGACCTGCGCGCGCGCGTGCTCGCGCTCCATGAACTCGCGCCCTAACCCCGCGTCGACGATTTCCCAAGGCAGGATTTCTTCGTAGGGGCGCGCGCGCCCGGTGTGGAAGGCGGCATCAATGCCCGTCTCGCGGAGCGCGCTCGCAAGGTCGTCGCGGTGGCGCGTCATCGATTCGATGACGCGCGCCACCCGCCGGTCGCCCGAAGAGAAGAGCGCCTGCTCGTGCGCGACGCGCGCGGACATGACGCGCACCTCGACGTTCGGGATGCGCGCCAAGTTCTTCGCGAGCCACTTCAGGCGGCGCTTAAGTTCGCGCTCCTCGCAAATCGGCTCCCACTGAAAAGGCGTGTTGGGCTTGGGCACGAAGCCGTTGAGCGCGGGAATGATTTTGCCCGCGCGGCCGAACTTGCGGCCCGCTTCGAGCATGCGGTCTTTGATGCGCGTGACGAGCGTGACCATCTCTTCGAGGTCTTCGTCCGTCTCGGTCGGGAGGCCCGCCATCAGGTAGAGCTTGACCGTCAGCATCCCACGGTCGAAGACCGCGCCGCAGATGTCGACTATCTCGTCGTTCGTCAGGTTCTTGTTGATGACCTTGCGCAGGCGGTCTGAGCCGGTTTCGGGCGCGACCGCGATTTGCTGGTCGCCCGACGCGACGAGCGCGTCCAAAAGCTCATCCTCTATCTGGTCGAGGCGAAGCGACGAGACGGAAATCTTGTACTCCATCTCGCGCAGCCCCGTGAGTATCTCGCTGATTTCCGGGTGGTCGCAGACGGCCGTCGAGACGAGTCCAATCTTGTCCGTGCGCGCGCGCCACTCGGCGGCCTTGCGCAGGATGTCGCGCGCGGGGACGACGCGCGGCGGCCAGTAGTTGAAGCCCGCCCAGCAGAAGCGACACCCCTGCGAGCAGCCGCGCGAAATCTCGATGAGGAAGCGTTCGCCCATCTCGGCCTCGGGCGCGTAGATGACGGTCGAGGGCGCGAAGACCTCCTCGCCCTTCAGACGCTCCGCGATGTCGAAGTCGCCGCGCCGAATCGCGCGACGCAAAGAACCCTCCTTCGGGTTCTCGGCCGCGACCATGCGCCCGACGTTGGCGGGCACACCCTCTTCCGTCGGCGTGTAAGCAGCAATCGTCCCGTCCGACTTGTAAGTGACCTCGTAGAGCGAAGGCACGTAGAAGCCTCGGCCGACGCGCGCGAGCTTGAGTAACAGGTCTTCTTTCGTCCCGCCCTCTTCGGCGTTCTCGAAAATCAAATCGACGAGCTTCGGTACTAGAATCTCGCCCTCGCCGACGGCCACGGCGTCTGTGAACTCGGCGATGGGTTCGGGGTTGAGGAACGATGCCGCGCCGCCCATCAGGACGACGGGGTCGTGATGCGTGCGGTCTTTCGACCAGACGGGCACGCCGCTCATACGGAGCATGCGCGCCATGTTGAGGTAGTCGGTCTCGAACGAGATGGAGAAGGCGACGAGGTCGAAGTCTCTGACGGGCGTCTGCGATTCGAGCGAGAGAAGTGTCGTCCCCGACTTTTCGTACTCGCGCATCTCGGCGTCGTCGGGCAGAAAGACGCGCTCGCAGGAAACGTCGGGGATGTTGTTGAAGATTTCGTAGACGGACTGAAAACCCAGATTCGCCATCCCGACGGCGTGGACGTTCGGGTAGCAGAGGGCGACGCGCAAACGTGCGCCGCGCTTTAAGACCCAACCTTCTTCGGCGGCGAGTTTCCGCCGGTAACTCTCGATAATCTTTTTCGACATCTCTGAACGCTTAAAAGCCTGATGGCAGCCCCGCTTTAGATGCAGCCGGGCCGCCATCAGTTTACCGCTCAATAACTTAAAGGCACAAGGCGCGCGAACGACTCTCGTGCGGACGAGTCGTCTTTACGCCTGTCGCGTCCCTTCCAAAAACGCCTTGAGCTTGCGCGAGCGCGAGGGGTGACGGAGTTTGCGGAGAGCCTTGGCCTCGATTTGGCGTATGCGCTCGCGCGTGACGGCGAAGTGCTGGCCGACCTCTTCGAGCGTGTGCTCCGACCCCGACGCGCCGAGGCCGAAACGCATCTTGATGACCTTCTCCTCGCGCGGCGTGAGCGTGGCGAGAACCTCGTCCGTTATCTCGCGCAGGTTCGAGGCGACGACCGCGTCGGCCGGATTGAGAATCGACTTGTCCTCGATGAAGTCGCCGAGGTGCGAATCCTCTTCCTCGCCGATGGGAGTTTCGAGCGAGATGGGTTCCTGCGCAATCTTCAAGACCTTGCGAACCTTGCTGACCGGGATGTCCATCTTGCGCGCAATCTCCTCGCTCGTCGGCTCGCGCCCGAGTTCCTGCACGAGCGCGCGCGAGGTGCGGATGAGCTTGTTGATGGTTTCGATCATGTGGACGGGGATACGAATCGTGCGCGCTTGGTCGGCGATGGCGCGCGTGATGGCCTGACGAATCCACCACGTCGCGTAAGTGCTGAACTTGTAGCCGCGCCGCCACTCGAACTTGTCCACCGCCTTCATCAAGCCGATGTTGCCCTCTTGGATGAGGTCGAGGAACTGTAGGCCACGGTTCGTGTACTTCTTGGCGATGGAGACGACGAGGCGGAGGTTCGCTTCAATCAGTTCGCGCTTGGCCTGAGCGGTTTCGTGCTCGCCGGTGACGATTGCTTGGAGCGAGCGTTTGATTTCGACGGGCGAGACGTTGTGCTCGGCCTCGATTTGCGCGAGCCGACGCTTGGCGGTGTTGATTTGCCGCTTCCAGTCGCGCTCCTCCTCGGGCTTGATGCGCTTGCGGTTGAGCTTTTCGGTCGTCGCGCTGATTTCGCGCTCAAGGACGCGAATCTCCTTATGGACTTTGCGGATGGAATCGATGAGACGTTGGCGCGCGCGCTCCGTCAGGCTCAGGCTCTTCATCTCCTGCGAGATTTCGAGGCGCGTGCGCGCGACCTTGCGGCGCAGGCGCAGGAGCTTCTTCGACTTCTTGCCGCGCGTCACCTTCTGCTCGGCGCGCAGCTTCTCCCACTCCTTCAGCCCCGCCTTAAAACACTTGCGGATGTTGCCGATGCCCTCAATCGTCCACTGCAAATACTCGTCGGCCTTGTCCTCCTGACCCGTCAGTTCGGCTTGGTCGGAGAAGGTGACGACGTCGCGGATGTTGAGCTTGTTGGCTTCGAGCTCGTCGCCGATGGCGAGCAGTTCCTTGACGGCGATGGGCGAGCGCGAGATGGCCTTCTGGGTCTTAATCTGTCCGCGCTCGATGCGCTTGGCGATGGAGACTTCGCCCTCGCGCGTCAGGAGCGGGACGACGCCCATCTCGCGCAGGTAAAGACGGACGGGGTCGTTGGTTTTTTCGAGCGCGCCGGCCGAGAGGTCTAGCTCGATGTCCTCTTCGAGCTCGCCGTCGACGTCTTCGGCCGAGACGGTGGCGGCGGCCTGTTCGATGAGGCGCTCGTCGGAGTCGGCGACGGGGATGTTCGAGCCTTCGAGTTTCTGTAGCACGTCCTCGATGTCGTCGGGCGACACCATGTTGTCGGGCAGCTCGCGGTTGAGGTCGTCGAAGGTGAGGTACTTCTTGTCGCCGCCGAGTTCCAGAAGGCGCTGCATCACGTCGTCAGAGTCTTTCTCTTCCATGCTCAACTGTCGCTTCACCTCCGGGGACGGCAAGAGGTCAGAAGGTTAGAGGTTAGAGGCCGGTCGTGGCAAGTTTTCCGCGACCCGAGCCGCTAACCTCTGACCTCCGACAACTGGCGCTTGCGGCGCTTCCACTCCAAGTCTTCCATGATCAACTCGTCGCGGCGGGCGTCGTCGCCCGAGCGGTCGGCCGACGCAATCTCGGCCGCCAGCTCCTTGATGCGGCGGTCGACGCGCATCAGGCTCAAAGTTTTCAGACAGCTCTCGACCTCGGGCCAGAGGTCGTCGGCCGCCTCGCCCTCGGCGCGCTCCGGCTCGCTCATCCAGAGGCGCGGGACGATTTCGGCCGCCGGGTCGTCCTCGCCGACCGAACTCATCAGCGAGTCGAAGTCGAGACTTCGGCCGCCCGCGTCCAACTCCCGGAGCGCGCGGAAGATTGGCGCGGTGACGAGCGTGTCGTAGTCGCCCTCTTCGAGCCGCGCGAGCGCGGCGCGGCGCAACTCCTCGTCGTGGATGATGAGTTCGAGCAGACGACGCTCGGCGACCGTCTCGTCGGGCACGGCGGCGCGCGCGACCCGTCGCTTCACGTCTTCGGGCGCGTCCGCGCCGGGCATGCCCTGCCGCTGCTGCTGGCGCGCGCCGACCGTCTTCCAAAGATCGTTTTTGAGTCCCGGCTCGTCGACGCGCAGGGCCGTCATCGCCATGTCGAAGTACTCGCGCCGCTGGATGGGGTTGCGGACGGCGCGGACGAAAGGCAAAACCTCCTCGACGGCCTCGGCCTTCTCGGCCGGGCTGCGCAGGTTGCGATCACGCAGCGCCTGATCGAGCACGAATTGTATGTGTGGGAGTGCCTCGCCCCGCCGCCTGTTGTACTCCTCGACGCCCTCCGAGCGCACGAACTCGTCCGGGTCGGCCCCCTCGGGGAGGGCAAGGACTTTGACCTCGAAGTCCTCGGCCAGAAGCGTCTCGATGGCGCGTTTCGCCGCCGCAACCCCGGCTCGGTCTCCATCATAGTTGACGACAACCTTGCGCGCAAACCGATAGAGCAGACGCGCCTGCTCCGACGTCAGCGCCGTGCCGAGCGAGGCGACGACGTTGCGGACGCCCTCCTGAAACGGGACGATGAGGTCGAGATAACCCTCGACGAGGATGGCGAATTTCTTGCGCCGTATCTCTTCGCGCGAGACGTGGAGGCCGTAGAGGTGTCGGCCCTTCGTGTAGGCCGAAGTCTCCGGCGAGTTCAGGTATTTCGGCTCGTCGCCCGCACGCATCGCGCGCGCGCCGAAGGCGATGGCGCGTCCCTGCGCGTCGAGTACGGGGAAGATGAGACGCCCGCGAAAGCGGTCGTAGAACCCGCCCGTCTCCTTCTTGACGACAAGCCCGCTCCGCTCAATCTCGGCCGCGCTCGCGCCCTTCGTCTTGAGATGAGAGGAGAGCGCGTCCCAACTGTTCGGCGCGTAGCCGAGGCGAAACACTTTGCGCGTCTCCTCGTTGATGCCACGCCCCTCGACGTACTCGCGCGCCGCCTTCGCCTCCGCGCCCAACTCCTGAAGCTGTCGCTCCCAGAATTCGAGCGCCCAAGCGTTCAGTTGAATGACCTCGTCCGAGTCCTTGCGCCGCGCCTCGTACTTCTTATCTTCGACCATCGCGGGCAGAGGGACGCCCGACTTCTCCGCCACCACGCGCACCGCTTCCGGAAACGACAGCCCCTCAATCTCCATCACGAAGTTGAAGACACTTCCTCCCTTACTGCACCCGAAGCAGTAGAAGATGTCTTTCGAGGGGTTGACGGAGAACGAGGGCGTCTTCTCGCGGTGGAAGGGGCAGCAGGCCATCCAGTTCGCGCCCTTCTTCTTCAAGGTGACGTAGTCGCCGACGATGCGGACGATGTCCGACTGGCGGCGCAGGTCGTCGATGAAGGTTTGCGGGAAGCGCATGGCGGGGTGGCGTCAGGGTCTCTTGGATGGCCCGTCGTTAGAACGGGGAAGTCGTGAGTCGCCAGCCGACGGCGACGCGCGGGTAGACGCTCTGGCGCTCGGCCGCATGGTCGTAGAAGGTCTCTCTGCCATGCTCGTCGAGGCTGCGGACGACGACGCCCGTAGATGAGAACGCGCCCGCGCGCGTGAGCTTAATCTCCTCGCCGGTCGCGGGCGCGCGCAGAACCATCCCGGCCGCCGCCCCGTGCCGCGTGCCGACGTTGACGGTGACGGGCGTGACCGAGGCGAGTCCGTCGTGATGCTCGCCCGACCCGTCGGCCGTCTGATAGTCGTAGCCGTTTTTGACCTCGCGGCGGCCGACCCTCGTAATCTTCCCCTCGACGGGCCGCTTCAGGAAACGCTCGTAGCCGGCCGGCACGATGACGGCCGCCGAAGAAGTGCCGGCGACGGCGTCGGAGGCGCGCGCGTCCGCGTCGATGTCTTCGTCGGTCATCCGGTGGAAGTAGGTGTAGCTTGAGTCGTAGTAGATGAACTGTTGCTGGTTGAACTTGCCGAGGCCCGCGACGTAGTCGCCGAACTCGGCCATCTCGTCTTCGGGGACGAGCAGGCGCGCGCCGCGCAGGGAGACGGGCAGAAGCGACGTCGCGCCCGACATGTGGTGGCCGTGCGCGTGCGCGTCGGCGGGCGTCATGTCGCGCTCGGGCAAGAGGCGAACGAGGGAGGGCGTGGCGTCCACCGTCCCGAAGGCGAAGTCGTCGACCTGCGCGGCGCACTTGTTGACCTTGAAGAGGACGAAGCCGCCGCGCGGCGACCAACGAAGATAGCTGCCGTGCGTCTCGCCGCCGATGAAGTAGTCTCCGGCCCAACCGCCGCGCGGCGCGTCCGCCAGCTCCTCGCCGAGCAGCCGCCAGCGCCTCTGCGCCGCCTCGATGTCTTCCTTAGCGTGTCGCTCGGCGTCGAACCACCACGGCTCGCTGACGCCGTTCACCCAACGGCCCGACGGGTCGTACTGCTCCTGCGCTTGAAGGGGCGTGGGCGCGAGCAGCGTTTGCGCGAGGAGGAGGGCGAGAAGAGAGACGAGGGGCGCGGCCCGGCGCGTTTCGTGACGCTCTGACGGAAAGACTCGCATGGCACTTCTCCTCTGCAGTGTGGGGGAAACTTACCCGACCGGGTCGGCGGGGCGCAAGCTCCACGCGGGCGCGTCGTGGCCGTGTGCGTGCGCGAGTTCAGCGCGGGCGCGTCGACACCTTCATCCCGACCGCGACGGGCGCGAACGGCAGGCTCTTTTTCGAGTCGAGGTCGTAGAAGGTCTCGCGCCCTTCT
Source organism: Pyrinomonadaceae bacterium (assembly GCA_036277175.1). GTDB lineage: Bacteria > Acidobacteriota > Blastocatellia > Pyrinomonadales > Pyrinomonadaceae > DASQDT01. Next base: position 7,056 of record DASUNL010000566.1, read on the forward strand.
TCGTCGAGGTCGCGGACGACGACGCCTTGGGACGAGTCCGGAAGGACGCGCGTTATCTTCAAGTACTGAGCCGTGCCCTCGTAGCCCTCGACGCCCGCGAGTCGGAAGAGCAGCCCGCGCCTGACGCCACGGCGTCGCCCCGCGTCCAAGCGGACGGGCGTCAGGGTCGCCTGCTGGTGGAGGTGTTCGTACAGCTCGCCCTCCGACCCGTAGTCCTTGACGCGGCGCTTGCGCCCCACCCAAAGAATCGTCGCCTCGATGGGACGCTTCATCAAACGCTCGTACTTCGCGGGGACGGCCGGGTGTTCGTAGTCGCGTTCGGGCGCGACGCGGGCCGGACTCATGAGGAACGGCGCGAACCCGCAGCAGGGGCCGTTGAAGTCGTTGTAACGACCCAGTCCGGCGACGTAGTCGCCGAAGTCACTGATGCGCGGCTCGGGGACGAGGTGGTTGGTGCGATTCCAGCGCGCGGCCACCCAGCGGCGCGGCGTCGGGTGCGGCTGTTTGTTGAAGGACTCGCTCTGCTGCTCGCGCTCGACCGTGAAGACGATTTCCGACGGCGTGACTTCGACGCTCCCGTGGCTGAAGTCGATGACCGCGAAGTGTTCGTAGACGTAGAAGTAGACGAAGCCTGCGCGCGGCGCGAAGCCTACGAAGGTCTGTCGCATCTCGCCGCCCTGCTCGTATATCCCCGCGAACTCGCTCTCGGTCGTCTTCAGCTCCTCTTCAATCGCCCGCCAGCGCGCGCGGAGAGCTTCGGCGTCCTGCCGTGAAGCGCGCGGCAGATGCCAAGGCTCGT
>DASUNL010000567.1:0-12338 GCA_036277175.1 Pyrinomonadaceae bacterium
CGTTTCATCATTAGCGTTTGATTCGCGAACGGCGCGTGCGCGCCGTCCCGAAAATTTGAGAACTCAGTCGGCCGCGCCGGGCGCGAGTTCGTCCTGTCGTTCGACGGGCGCGGGCGCGAAGGCAAAACTCGCCGCCCACGCGACGAGGAACGTGACGGCGCTCCCGATGAGCACATACCAAGTCCACGCGATGGGCGTCCAGAAACGTATGTAGAGCATGAAGGCTAGACTGGCGAGCATGCCGATGAGCGCGGGCGGCTCGCTGACGCGCCGCAGGAAAGTGCCGACGAGGAAGACGCCGAGCACCGGCCCGTTAATCAGAGACGCGACCGACAGCGCTTGGTCGAGCGCCGAACGCTCACGCCTCATCACCAACAGCGCGACTCCCATCTGCACCACGCCCCACAGAAGCGTCAGCCAGTGCGAAACCTTCAGGTAATGCCGGTCGTCGCGGTTCGGGCGGAAAGGCTTGTAGAGGTCGTTGACGGCCGTCGCCGCAATCGAGTTCAGAGACGAAGAGAGCGCGGCGGCGAAGATGGCCGCGACGACGAGGCCCGACAATCCCGAAGGCATGTGGTTCGTGATGAAGTCGGGGAAGACGCGGTCGCCGCCCGCGAACGGGAACGAGGCCGCGGTTCCGGCGGCCGTGTAGGCCGGGTCGGCGAACGGTCGGTAGAAGGCGAAGAGCAGGACGCCGATGAAGAGGAAGCCGACGAACTGCGCGAGCACGACCGCGCCGCTCGACAGAAGCGCGGCCGCCGCGCGTCGCGGCCGGTCGGTGCAGAGGTAACGCTGCACGAGATACTGGTCTGTGCCGTGCGTGCTCATCGTCAGGAAGCAGCCGCCGATGAGTCCGGCCCAGAACGTGTAGGTCTTCGTGACGTCGAAGGCGAAGTCGAAAACGTCGAGCTTGTCGAACTGCCGCGCCTCGGCGAGCGCGCCCGCGAAGCCGCCGTCAATCGAGTTCGAGAGGACGACGGCCGCCGCAATCGCGCCCGCGATGTAGATGCCTAGCTGCACGACCTCGACCCAGATGACGGCCTCCATCCCGCCGAAGTAAGTAAAAACAATCATCACCGCGCCGAGCAGGATGATGGAGTAGACGACGATTGCGGCGGCGTCCGCCTCGGGCTGGAAGGCCGTGTAGACGGCGGCGAGGACGAGCGCCGTCAAAAGCAGACGGATGCCGTCGGCGATGTTGCGCATCACGACGAAGAGCGAGGCCGCGAGCATCTTGATGCGCTGGCCGAAGCGTCGCTCAAGAAGCTGGTAGACCGTCAACAGCTCGCCGCGAAAATACGAAGGGATGAAGAGGAGCGAGATGACTATGCGCCCCAGCATGTAGCCGAAGACGAGTTGGAGGAACTGGAAGTTTCCGCCGCGCGCGAAGGCGACGCCGGGGACGGAGATGAACGTGATGGTCGAGGTCTCGGTCGCGACGATTGAAGCGGCAATCGCCCACCAAGGGACGTTGCGGTCGCCGAGAAAATAGTCCTTGGTCGTCTTCTGCCGGCGCGAGAACCAGACGCCGAAGAGCGTAATCGCGGCCAAGTAGCCGAAGATGATGACGAGGTCGAGAGTTTTCATTTTTGAAGCTGTCAGCGGTCAGCATTCAGCATTCAGCTTTAACTTCGTTCTGATTAATGACGCTTTCAGCGAAACGGTCGAGCCTACGCGACGAGCAAAAAGCTGAGTGCTGAATGCTGAGTGCCGAACGCTTTCCTAACGTCTCGCGTCGCAGCGCGCGGCCGTCCGCGTGCCCGCGCCGAGGGCCGCGCCCATGCGCTCCTCGATGAGCGCGAGCAGGGCCTCCGGCTCTTCGTAGTGCAGGGCGTTAATCTCGACGCTCGTGCGCGGCGCGTTGATGCGGACGAGTTCCGGTCTCCCCGCGGGCGGCGAGACGAAGACGCTTTCGGCCTCGGCCCAACTCAGGCGCGCGGGCGGGCGCAGGAAACGCGGGCGGCGCACCCCTTCCGCGTCGAAGCGCGTCAGCCGCTCGCGCAGGGCCGTCCAGACGAGCGAGAGTCCGGCCGCGCCGACGAGCGCGTGCCAGCCCGCCACGCTCAGCCAGCTCCAACCGCCTTCGGGCGCGCGCCCCTCGACGAAGGCCGCCACCGCCCCGCGCGTGAACGCGAAGTAGAGCCCTAGCTCAAGCGCGAGGGTGAACGCGCAGGCGAACGCGAGGGGCCAAGGTTTGCGCGCCAGTCGGAAACTTTCCATGAAACTAATTTGAAGGAGGAGAGCGAAACCTTCGCCGCCGAATCCGAGCGAATATAACACCTCCTCACTCGTCGCGCATGATGATTTCGGCGGCGCGCGTGACGACGCCGTGCGATTCGTCCAAGGCGCGCTCGGCCTCCTCGCGCGTCGCGCCGGTCTTCGCCATCACGAGCGCCGCGCGCAGGTCGCCGCCCGCCGCGTCGAGGCTCGCGCGCGCCTCCGCGCCGTCGAGTCCCGCCTCGGCCATCAGGATTCTCAGAGAGCGCGCGCGCAGCTTCTCGTTGCGCGGCTGAAGGTTCGTCATCCGGTTGCCCGACACGTAGCCGAGCCGAATCATCGTCGCCGTCGAGAGCATGTTCAAGACCATCTTCTGCGCCGTCGCCGCCTTGAGCCGCGTCGAGCCGGCGATGGCTTCGGGGCCGACGACCGGGACGATGGAGACCTCGGCCGCCTTCGTGATGGGCGAGGCGGGCGCGCAGGTCAAAGCGATGGTGAACGCGCCGAGCGAGCGCGCGTGTTCGAGCGCGCCGACCGTGTAGGGCGTCCGCCCCGAAGCGGCGATGCCGACGAGCACGTCGCCCGCCGAGAAGCCGCGCGCGGCCAAGTCGCGCGCGCCCGCGCCCGCGTCGTCCTCCGAAGCCTCGGTCGCGCGGTGGCACGCCTCGTACCCGCCCGCGATGACGCCCTGCACGAGTTCCGGCGAGACGCCGAACGTCGGCGGGCACTCCGAGGCGTCGAGCACGCCGAGCCTTCCCGATGTCCCCGTCCCCGTGTAGAAAAGACGCCCGCCCGCACGAAGGCGCGCGACGATGCGCTCGACCGCCCCCGCCACCTCCGGCAGCACTTGTCGAACGGCCTCGGCGACGTGCGAGTCTTCGTCGTTCATCAGACGCACGACGTCGAGCGTCGGCAAAGACCCTATCTCGCGCGTGCGCGGGTTCTCCATCTCGGTGACGGGAATGTGTTCGTGTGCTTCTTGATTCATGACAGACACGCTGTTTGAAATCTCAAATCTCAAATTTGAAATCTGAGATTTGAGATTTCAAATGTTGTGCTTCACCCGGCGAGTGCGAGGCGCAGTCGCTCGCGCGCCATCTCGGCGGCCGCCTCGGCCGGGTCGAGGCGCGGCGGCGTAAAATATGCCCCGCGCGCGACGCGCCCGACCGCTTCGCCCAACGGGCCGAAGATTAGCTCGCCCGCCGCGAACATCCCGCCGACGTAGCCCACGGGAAAACCCTCGCGCTCCATGCGCAACGCTTTTATCACCGTGACGGCCGCTAGTCCAAGCTCGCGCCCGCCCTCCATGACGATTTCGCGCGCGACGTCGTCGCCCGCCTTCGCGGCCTCGATGACGTGACGCGCGAAACCGGCGATGGCGTGATTGGTCATCGCCGGCGAGTAGATGGCGAACGCGAGGTCGTCGGGCTTCGCGACGTTGAAGTAGAGGCAGGAGGATTCGACGAGCGTCGTCGCGCGGCCGCGACCGTCCGTCGCCCGCGCGACCGCGCGCAAGCCCTCGCGCGCCACCCAAGAGCCCGCGCCCTCGTCGCCCGCGAGCGGCCCCCAACCGCCCGCGAACGTCTTGCGCCCGCGCGCGTTTCGCCCGCAGCAGATTGAACCCGTGCCCGCGATGATGACGAGTCCCGGCCCGCCGCCCGTCGAGCCGTGGAGCGCGATGTCGGCGTCCGTCACCACGTCGAGCGAGTCCGCGCCGAGCGAGCGCAGGGCCTCGCGCATGCGCTCGCGCAAGTCCGCGCGCCGCACACCGGCGAGCCCGACCTGCGCCGCGTCGAGGCGCGCGCGCCTGACCTGCGCCGCGCCGCACGCTCGCTCGGCCGCCGCGCGCACGGCCGTCGCCGCCGCCGCGACGCCGACGCGCAGAGGGTTCGACGGCCCGGCCAGCCCCTCGCCCAGGATCTCCCCGCGCTCGTCTGTGACGACCGCGCGCGTCTTCGTGCCTCCGCCGTCGACGCCGAGCACGAGCGTGGGCGCGTGCGCGGCGCGGCCGGCGGCCGTCGTCTTGCGGGGGCGTTTGGCGGACTTCATTCGGGGCGACTTTTGTGCCGGGCGACCACTCAGCCGGGTCGGGTCTCACACGCCCGCCCCGCGCCCGCGCGAAAATTTATGCTGCAATTGTAGTCGCGTTCCGCCTATAATTGAAACTAAAAGAATTTATCCGCGCAATAACGAACACTGATAACGGAGGGAGACGCATGGAGATTCGCCAGCTCAAGGCGTTCGCGGCCATCGCCGAGACGCACACCTTTACGGCCGCCGCGCAGCGCCAGCACGTCACGCAGGCCGCCATCAGCATGCAGATTCGCCAGCTCGAAAACGAGGTCGGCGTCCCGCTCTTCATCCGCACGCCGCGCCGCGTGGTTTTGACGGAGGCGGGCGAGCGTCTGCTCGACCGCGCGCAGGTCATCCTCCGCGAGCACGACGCGGCGCGGGCCGAGTTGGCCGAGCTGGCCGGAGCAGAGCGCGGACGCCTTCGCATCGGCACGGCCTCCGCGATGGTCAGCGCCGACCCTCTGCCCTCCATCCTGACGGAGCTTCGGCGGCGACACCCGCAGGCCGACATCTCGGTCGTCGCCGGGACGAGCGAGGAACTCGTTAGGCGCATCCTCGCAGGCGACATCGACATGGCCTTCGTCTCTCTGCCCGTCGAGGCGCGCAGCATCGAGACCGAGGCTTTGAGTCGCGACCAGCTCGTCGCCATCGCCTCGCCCGAGCACCGTCTCGCGCGCCAGAACGTCGTCAGCGCCTTCGCGCTCGCGGGCGAGAAACTCATCCTCGGCGAGCGCGGCGGCAACACGCGACGTCTGATTGACGAGTTCTTCGCCGAGGCGGGCCTCAAGCCTGCGGTGGCGATGGAGCTGAGCCGTCAGGCGGCGATTAAGAACATGGTCGCCTCGGACATGGGCGTCGGCATCGTGCCGCTCCGTTCGGTGCGCGACGAGGTGGAGTCGGGCAAGCTCGTGCGCTGGTGGATAGAGGGCGCGCGCATCAACTGGGAGTTGGGCGTCGCGCGCCTGAGCGGCGGCTACCTCTCGCCCGTCTGCGAGACCTTCCTCAAACTCTGCCGCGCGCACTTCGACGAGGAGTCGAAGGCCGGGGGCGACGAGGGCAAGCGTGCCGAGCGGCGTGCGCGCCCGGCGGGGCGCGGCGCGAAGAAGGCTTCGGCCGCCGCCGCGAAGGCGCGATGAAGAAGGGCGCGCAAGCTATCTTTCGACGGACGGCCGCGCGCCTCGAAGAGTGGCGTCGGGACGAGCGCGTCGTCGGCGTCCTCCACGTCGGCTCGAAGAGTCGCGGCCACGGCGACGAGTTGTCGGACGACGACCTCGAAGTCGTCCTGACCGGAGAGGCGCACGCGCGACTCACGCCGTCCGAATGCATCGAGTACGTCTTCGAGGGCGAAGGCGAAGCGCGCCGCCTCGTCTACGACGCGCAGTACGTCTCGCTCCCCTTCCTCGCCGCCAAGCGCAACTCCGCGCAAGACCTCGACCGCTGGCCCTACGAGCGGGCGGTCGTCCTCTTCGACCGCGACGGGCGGACGGGCGAAGCTGTGCGCGCGGCCGGAGAGATGAGCGAGGAGTTTCGGCGCGCGCGCCTGCGCCACGCGACTGTCGACGCGGGAATCGCCGCGCGGCGCGCGGCCAAGACTCTGCGGCGCGGGATGGATGGGGCGGGGCGTCTACTCGTCGCGCGCGGGGCGAAGGCTCTGGCGCGAATCCTGTTCGCGCTCGAACATCGTTGGGTTCCGCTCGACCACTGGCTGGAGCCGGAGTTGAAGACTTTGGCGGACGAGGCGCGGGCGGGCGACGACTTAATCGCGGCGCTCAGAGAAGGCTCGCCCGAGCTTCTCCAGCGCACACTCGCGCGACTCGAAGACAGGCTCTTCGCCGAAGGCATCCCGCGCCCAGAGGGCCGCGCCGAACTCTTCTTCGAGCTGATTCACCCGACGCGCGCCGAGGAGCGCGCCGTCCACGGCCTCAACTGAAATCACTTCAAAGGCGAAGGCGCGAGTCCGAGTTGTTCGGCGAGCCACGCGAGGCGGTCGTGGCGTGTGATGTCGGCCTCCATCGCGTGGCCGGAAGAGTAGGTCGCGATGCGCTTGGTCGCGGGCGCGGCCATGTAGAGCGCGACGAAGTCTTCGCGCGGCGTGTAGCGGTCGCTCTCGCCGTACTGGAAAAAGATGTTCGCCTTGAGACGGCCGACGACGCTCACCGGGTCAATCTGCGCGAGCTGCGCGCGGAAACGCTCGCGCGCCTCGCCCGTCGGCACTCCGCTCGAAGACCCGAACAAATACCAGTCGGAGAAGCGCGACGCGCCCGCGATGAGGACGTAAGCCTTCGGGCGCGCGTCGACCGCCCCGACGAGCGCGCCGAACATCGCGCCGTAGTCGTGGCCGACCAAGGCGACGCGGCGCGGGTCGACGCCGGGGCGCGCGAGCAAAACGTCGAGCGCGCGTCGCAGTTCCTTCGCCTGATTGGCGGAGTTCTGAAAGTCGTCCTCCCAGCGTCGGGCGCGGTAGCGTGCCTCGTCTGACCAGAAGGTCGAGACGAGCAAAGAGACCGTGCCTTGACGCGCGAGCGCGCGGGCCTCGTTGAGGTACTGCGTGCGGTTCGAGGTCGGGTCGGGCGGCGCGAACCAGTGGACGAAGAGGACGGCGGCGAACGGCCCACGTCCCTCGCTCGGCCTCACGACGTAAGCCTCGACGGGCTTGCCGCCGGCCGCGCTCGCGAACGTCACGTCCTCGACCGTCGCCCCGTCGCGCTCCTCCTTGCCGACGACCTTCACGTCGAGCGGCGCGCTCGCGTCGTAGGCGAGCAGTTGTTCGAGCGACGACGGCGCGCTCGTCGTCGCTGACGCGGGCGCGGGCGACGACGAAGTCGCGGCGACCTGCCCGCGCGCGACCGTCGCGACGCACAACGCCATCAAAGACGCCATCGCCGCGAGATGAAGCCGACTGAGTTCTGTTTTCATCGCGTTCGCATTTCAAATCTCATGACTGAAATCGCAAATCACAAATTTGAAGTTTCAAATCTGAGAATCTGATATTTCAAATCTTTATAACTCACTCCCGCCTTCGACGAAGCGGCGGACGAGCGCGCCGAGTTGCGCGGTGTCTTCGGGCTTGCGCAGGAAGCCTTGCGCGCCCGCGTCGCGCGCCTCCTGTTCGTCGAGGAGGATGGCGAACGCCGTGTAGAAGAGGATGGGCGTCTCTGTGTCGAAGGCGCGTATCTCGCGGCAGAGTTGGAGGCCGTCCTTGTCGGGCAGCCCGATGTCGAGGAGGATGAGTGCGAAGCCGCGCTCGCGCGCGCACTCCAGCCCCGCGTCGGCCGTCTCGACGGTCGTCACCTCGAAGCCCTCGTGCTGAAGGCTGTACTCGACGAGGTAGCGCGTGTCCGACACGTCCTCGACGAAAAGAATCTTCGGCTTCGTCTCGCTCATCCGTCCCCCCTCAAACGAAATTTATTCCGTGTAACGCTTCATCAATTCCTCCCAGCGCCCCTGCGCCTTGAGGATCAGCTCGCAGACTTCGCGCACCGCGCCGAAGCCGCCCGGCGTGCGCGTGACGTAGTGGGCGAAGGTCAAGGTGTCGGGCGACGCATCGGTGACGGCGACGGCGAGTCCGACGCGGCGCATCAGAGGGATGTCCGTCACGTCGTCGCCGACGAAGGCGACTTCCCTCTCTTCGACCTCGGCCTCGGCGACGACCGCGCGGAAGTCCTCAATCTTGTCCCAAGTCCCCTGCCGCACGTAGCTGATTCGCAAGTCGCGCGCGCGCCGCTCGACGGCCGCCGAGGTGCGCCCCGAGATGATGCCCGACCGAAGACCCGCGCGATGAAGCAGGACGAGCCCGTGGCCGTCGCGCGTGTGAAAACTCTTCTGCTCGTCCGCGTCGCCGAGGAGCGTGACGCGCCCGTCGGTGAGCACGCCGTCGCAGTCCATGAGCAGAAGTTTTATCCGCGACGCGCGGCGCGCGACATCGTCCATCACACGGGCCTCACTTCAAAGAAGCGTATGTCGGCGAGCCTGAGTCCCCCGGCCGTGCGCGTGAAGACGAGGACGGCCGTGCCCGCCTGATCGACGCCCGCCGCGCGAATCTTTATCTCCACGTCGGCGGCGAAGCGGCCGCCGCCGAGCGACTCGGTGCGCAGCACCCGCGTCTCCCAGACTTCGGGCTGGCTGCCGATGATGCCGCGCTCGAAACTGCGCAACTCGCCGCCGAGGACGACCGCGTCGAGGTCAACTTTCTTGCCGCTGCGGATGGCCGCGTCGAGCTGCGCGGCGGCCGCGCGTACGGCCTCGTCGGCGGCGGGCGCGGACGTGGCGGCCGTCTCCGCGCGCAGACGGCCCGCGCGCGCGGCGAGCGTCGAGGCGTATTCGGCGTCGGCGCGCACGGCCGCGTCGAAGTGGCGCGCGGCCTCGGCCGGCTGGTTGCGACGCATGGCGATTTCGCCGAGTCCGACCGACGCCCACGCGAGCGCGGAGGGCGACGGGAGCGTGGCCGCCGCGACGGCGCTGAACTCGCGCGCCGCTTCGTCGAGCTTGTTCTGTTCGAGCAGCGCGCGGCCGAGAAGAGCGCGCGCGTCGTGCATGAGCGGCGCGCGGCGCAAGACGGCGCGCGTCAGTTCCTCTGTGCGCGGCAACTGTCTCTGCGCGAACTGCGTGCGCGCCTCGGCGAGCGCGTCCTCGACCGACTGCGACCAAGGCGCGGTGTCGTTCGAGAAGTCCACTTGCGGGTAGTGCTTCGCCGGGTCGATTTCGGCGTGCGTGATGCGCGCCGCCGTCGGGTAGACGACCTTCGTCATGCCCTTCGCAGGGATGCGCACCTGCACGTTCAGACGCTCGCCCCGCTCGGTCGTCCCCGCCACGTTCGTTGCGACCTCGTAGGAGCCACGGTTCTGCGCGTTCGAGACTTGCTGCGCGCCCTCCGTGTGTGGGAGGCCGAGGACGAGGTCGGTGTCGGTCGGCTGGTCGAAGAGACCTTCGAGCAGGCGGCGCAGAGGCTCGTCCGTGCGCTCGCCGAGCGCGGCGCGGAGCGAGGCGAGGCGCAAAGGTTGCGCGCCCGTGCGCCCCGTTTCGAGTTCGCGTCGGAGCGCGGCGAGAAAAGCCTCGCGCGTCGTCCCGTGTTCGGCGACGACGCGCCACGCGAGCGAGCCCTTGTTGGCGGCGATGGGAAAGTAGTTCTCGAAGGCGGGCGTCACTTGCGAGAGCGGCGCGTCGGCGCGCGCCGTCTGCGCGTAGAGCAGGCTGATGCGCGCGCGTTCGGCTTCGGCCGCCTCGCGCCCGAACTGCTTCTCGATGAAGAGCGACGCGAGGTAGCGCGGCAGCCCCTCGCGCATGACGCTCGCGCCGTCGCCCCCGATTGGCGTCGCGCCGCCGACCCACAGACGCGCCACCGCCTCGGCGACGGCGAGCGCCGTCACGGCGTCGGTCTTCGCGCGGCGGAAGACCGACTCGTCTAAGAGCAAAGTCCCGCCCGCGTCGAAGCCCGCGCCGCGACGGACGGAGACGAGTCTGACGGGCGCGTCCGTCGCGGGGCCGAGCAACCCGGCGTAGAACGAGCGCGCGGCCGACGCGAGCGCGATTAAGTCCTCGGCGCGTTTGCGCTCGTCCGGCGACGCGCCCGCGTTGACGTGTGCGCTCACGCCGGCCGCTTCGCCCGCGCCCTCGATTGCGTCCCAGCGACCCGCGAGAAAGAACGGCTGCGCGTTAAGCGTCTGCTCGAACGCGCCCGCGCCCGACGTTTTGCCCGACGAGATGACGGAGAGTTCCGAGGGCAGACCCGTGACGGAGAGTTTGTAGGGCGCGTAGTCAGCGCCGCGCGGGGCGATGGGCGTGTTCGGCGTCGGATACCAGAAGGAGACGGGGAGGAACTGCGCGCCCTCGGCCGAGACGGCGGCGAGCGAAGTGTTGTCGGCGGCGGCGATTCTATACTCGACGGTCGCGCTGACAGTCCCGCCCGGCGCGACGGGCGCGGGCAGGTTGACGACGGCCATCTGAAGTTTCGCGCGCTCGTCCGTGCGCTTCTCAAACGTCGCCGTCGCGCCGTCGACTGCGGCCGACGTGACGACGGCTTCGGGGTTTAAGCGGACGGTAAAGGTGCGCCCCGGCGCGTCGCCGACGTTGCGCGCCGCCACGGTGGCGCGGACTGTGATGGAGCGCGCCTGCGCCGCGTCAATCGTCACGGCGAGGTCGTGACGCACGACCTGCCACGCGGGCAGACGCGCGCCCGAAGGCTGCTGCGCGCGAACAGACGCATGCGCGCACAGGGCGGCGAGCGCGAGGACGAGTAGACGTGTGATGAGTTTCATGCGGTCTGGCGGCGTTCGCGCGCGAGGGCGCGGCTACGGATTATCCTTGCGGCTACGGTTTGTCCTTCTTCAGGCTGTTGCCGAGCCAGCCGAAGGGCTTGTCGATGTTGAAATAAAGCTCGACCTGCTGGTTCGTCTGCGGGTCGACGCCGCGCATCCGGTCGTAGCTGTGCCCGCCGTCGTGCAGTAGCGCCTGCCCCGCAGGCCGCAGGCCCATGAGGTTCAGCACCACGTACTCTTCGGCCGTCGAGATGACGACGAAGGCGGTTGACGTGCTCTTGCCGTCGCCCGAGCGACGAATCGAGTCAGCGAGCCCCGTGAAGATGAAGCGGTGGAAGTCGGCCTGCTCTCCGCGCCCAAGCTCGCGGTTTGCGACCGAGGAGACGAAGTGCGCGTTTAGGTCAACGTAGTTCTTCTGTAAGACCTTCTCGGCGACCGAGAGCGCGTCGGCGAACTTCCGCTCGTTGAGCGCGGCGAACATCTGCCCGCGCTCTTCGCCCCCGCCGTAAGGGTTGTAGTCGGCCGTCTCGGTGTAGGCCATGCGCAGCTCGCCGAAGTCCACCGCGCGGTCGCCCTTGCGCACCCTTTCGACGAGCGCCGGGTAGTTGCTTTTGGAAGCGGCGGGCGTCGCCGCCGACGCTTGCGCGGGTGTCTCTTTCGACTCTTTGGCGGACGGCGGCGGCGTCGCCGTTGACGCGGGGGCGGGCGTCGGCGTCGGCGTCTGCGCGGAGGCTGACGGCGCGGTCGCGGCGACGGCGAGGAGGGCGAGGGCGAGCGTCCTGAATTTCATTTTTGAGTACCGCCTTTTCGTCTAGGCTCGCGCGAGCGCGCCGCGCCCGACCAGCTCGTGCAGGTCGCGCAGGGTTTCGAGTAGCGGCGCGAGGCGGGCGAGCGGCAGCGCGTTCGGCCCGTCCGAGAGCGCTCGCTCGGGCGCGTCGTGAACCTCCATGAAGACGGCGTCCACGCCGCACGCGACTCCCGCGCGCGCGAGCGGTTCGATGTACTCAGCCTGTCCGCCCGTTGCATCGCCGAGGCCGCCGGGCAGTTGCAGGCTGTGCGTTACGTCGAAGACGACGGGCGCGCCGAAAGAGCGCATGATGGGGAACGAGCGCATGTCGACGACCAGATTGTTGTAGCCGAAGCTGTAGCCGCGCTCGGTCAGAAGCAACCGCTCGCAACCCGAGGCGCGCGCCTTCGAGACGATGTTCGCCGCGTCGTGCGGCGCGAGAAACTGACCCTTCTTGACGTTGACGGCGCGGCCCGTCGCTGCGGCCGCCGCAATCAAGTCGGTCTGCCGACAGAGGAACGCGGGGATTTGAAGGATGTCGGCGACTTCCGCCGCGCGCTCCACCTGCGAGATGTCGTGTACGTCCGTCACGACGGGCACGCCCAGCTCGTCCTTGACGGCGCGCAAAGCGTCGAGCGCGGCGTCCATGCCGATGCCGCGAAAGCTTCGGTGCGAGGAGCGGTTGGCCTTGTCAAAGGAAGCCTTAAAGACGTAATCGAGTCCGGCGGCGCGCGCGCGCCGCGCGCACTCGCGCGCCATCATCAGGGTGTGCTCGCGCGACTCGACCACGCACGGCCCGGCCAGCACGGTCAGACGCCCGTCGCCGAACGTCGCGCCGCCGACCTCGAAAGCCCTCACGCCCGCCTCGCCGCTCGTCTCGCTCATCTCACTCGTCCTCACTTTATCTTAACGTGTCTGGTCGCGCCCGAGCGCGCGGCGCAGGTCGCGCAGAGAGTTCTCGACGCGCCGCCGGTTGTCGCCGCCGGGCGGGGCTTGCTGCAAGTAAG
>DASUNL010000568.1:0-19461 GCA_036277175.1 Pyrinomonadaceae bacterium
AACGGAGCATCAGGATGGCCGACTGCAACAGCGCGGTCGGGTTGGCGACGCCCTGCCCGGCGATGTCGGGGGCCGAGCCGTGGACGGCCTCGAAGACCGCGCCCAGCTCGCCGATGTTGGCGCCGGGGACGAGGCCGAGGCCGCCGATGAGGCCCGCGCACAAGTCCGAGACGATGTCGCCGTAGAGGTTCTCAAGGAGCATCACGTCGAACTGCTCGGGGCGCATGACGAGCTGCATGCAGGCGTTGTCGACGATTTTGTCCTCGGCCTCGATTTCGGGGTACTCGGCCGCGACCTTGCGGAAGCAGTCGAGGAACAGGCCGTCGGAGAGCTTCATGATGTTGGCCTTGTGGACGCACGTCACCTTCTTGCGGTTGTCGCGGCGCGAGTGCTCGAAGGCGTAGCGCGCGATTCTGGTCGAAGCCTTCTCGGTGATAATCTTCAGGCTCTCGACGACGCCGGGGACGACGATGTGCTCAAGCCCCGCGTAGAGGCTCTCGGTGTTCTCGCGGACGACGACTAAGTTCAGTTCCGGGTAGCGGCAGGGGACGTTCGGGAGCGCGCGCACGGGCCGGAGGTTCGCGTAGAGGTCGAGCGCCTTGCGAAGCCCGACGTTGACGGACGTGAAGCCTTTCCCGACGGGTGTCGTAATCGGCCCTTTGAGCGCGACGCGGTTGCGCTTAATCGATTCGAGCAGCTCGTCGGGCAAGGTCGTGCCGAACTTCTCCAAAGCCTGCGCGCCCGCGTAGTGCGTCTCCCACTGCACCTCGACGCCCGCCGCCTCGATGATCCGCACGACGGCCGCCGTCACTTCCGGGCCGATGCCGTCGCCGGGGATGAGTGTGATAGTATGTTTCATGGTAGCAATCAGCGGTCAGCTCTCAGCATTCAGCTTCCAGCATTCAGCGGTCGGCTCCCGCAATTAAGCGATAAATTGCCCGGCTTGTTCTTAAAGCTGAGAGCTGAGTGCTGAATGCTGACTGCTTTTTCGGCATCATACCAGCACTTCGTCAAATGCGGAACTACGCGAGTCCAAGGGGCGACACGGCGGCGGCCGACGTGGCCGTCGTCGGCGCGGGCGTGGCCGGGCTCGCGGTGGCGCGCGAGGCGGCGCGGCGGGGCTTGAGCGTCACACTCATCGAGGCCGGGGGCGCGAACGAGGCCGGGGCGTCGCGCGCAGCCGCCGGGATGCTCGCGCCGCAGGCCGAGGCCGAACGCGCCGACGACTTCTTCCGCTTCCAACAGTCTGCGCGCGACTTCTATCCTGCCTTCGCCGCCGCGCTCTATGAAGAGTCGGGCCGAGACGTCGAGCTAGACCGTACGGGGACGCTCTACCTCGCGCTCGACGACGAGGACGAGGCGGAGCTTCGCGCGCGGCATGAATGGCAGACGCGCGCCGCACTCCCCGTCGAGCGACTCACGACGGCCGAAGCGCGCGAGCTTGAGCCGTTGGTTTCGGAGCGCGTGCGTATGGCGCTCAGATTCCCGCGCGACTGGCAGGTCGAGAATCGAAAACTCGTCGAGGCGCTCGGGCTCTCGGTCGAGCAGGCTTACGCGGGGCGCGTGCGGTGGATGCGCGAGACGACGGTGACGTCGCTTCGCACGGGGCCGGGCGGTCGCGTCGAGGGTTTGGAGACTTCGCGCGGCTTCGTCGCGGCCGGGGCGGTCGTCGTCGCCGCCGGGGCGCGCAGCTCTCTCATCACGGTCGTCGCAAATGATGACGCGCGAGCGAACGCGGGCGGCGCGGCGCGCGTCGAAGCGGACGCGCCGCGCATCGAGCCGGTGCGCGGGCAGATGTTATGTTTCGCGCAGACGTCGCTACACGCGCCCCTGCGCCACGTCGTCTACACGCCGCGCGGCTACGTCGTGCCGAGGCGCGACGGGCGTCTGCTGGCCGGCTCGACGACCGAGCGCGCGGGCTTCTCAGCGAGTGTCACGCCGGAGGGCGTCCGCGCGATTCGCGCACGCGCCGTGGAGATTGCGCCCGCCATCGAGGGCTTGCCTTTGACGGACTCGTGGGCGGGCCTGCGACCGTGCGCGGAGGACGAGTTGCCGGTCGTCGGCGAGTCGGCGAGCGTCGCGGGACTCTTCTACGCGACGGGCCATTATCGTAACGGCATCCTGCTCGCGCCTCTGACGGGCGAAATCGTGGCCGCGCTCGTCGCGGGTGAGCGCGAGTATTTAAGTGGTCTCCCCTTCGACCTCCGGGCCTTCTCCCCCGCGCGCGTCGCGCCCGCGCTCGCCGCCTCGCAGGTGGAGTAGAGATTCTTTCGTCGAGACCTCATCGAGTCGTGACCCTATGAAGAGATTTTTCGCCGCCCTCGCTTTCGTCGTCGCCCTCGCCTTCGTCTCGCACGTCGCGCCGCCGCGCGCCTCGCTCGTCCGCGACGCGCGCGCGCAAAGCACCACGCAAAGCACGGGGACGCCGGACGCCGCGCGGAGCGCCGACGGTGCGACGAAGAGCGCCGCCGCGCTCTACGAGGAGGCGGCCGGCTACACGCGCCGCAAGTTCGACGAGTTCGGCAAACAGAACGTCCCCTACAGCGAGGAGCTGCGCGACAAGACCTTGCGCGAGCAGAAGGAGCTGGCCGCGCGCCACGCTTCCGCCTTGGCCGCGCGCGGCGAGCTTCGCGGACTCGACCTCTATTACTTGGGCCGCCTTCACGACCTCGCCGACCAATCCGACGGCGCGCTCGAAGCCTTGCGTCGATTCCTCGCCGCGCCCACGGGCGCTTCGCCCGAAGTCTTGCAGGACGCGCGCGCGGCCTTCGTGCAGTACGCCGTCAAGCCGCGCGCGAAAGATGCGTCGGGGGCCGTGCCCTCTCTGCCCGCGCGTCAGGTCGAGGAGGCCGAGCGCGTCCTCGCCGAGTTCGCCGCCGCGAAGCCCGCGAAGCCCGCCACGCGCTACGCGCTCGAAACGGTCGTCGCTAAGCACTACCACGACGCGAAGCTCTACGAGCCGGCGGTCGCGCACGCGCGCGAGGCTTACAACGCCGCCGTCCGTCTCGCGCGCGACGGCGGCGCGGACGCCGCACGCCGCGACCAGATGATTTACAACGCGGCCGCACGCTTGGGCGACTCGCTCGGGCGTCTGAACCGCAAGAGCGACGCGCTGGCCGCGCTCGAAGACGCGCGCCGCGTCGCGCTCGCGCTCCCCTCGGCGCGTCTCTTCGCGAACGTCTCGGAGATGATTGAGTCTTTGGGCGGCGCGGACGCGCGGCCTGCGGCCGACGTGCGCGCGCCGGGCGTCGTCGAGGCGTCGTCGCGCGCGGCGGCGGCGGCGTCGCCCGCGTCGGATGCGTTGATGTCGGCGACCGCGCCGGAGTTCGTCGCCTCGGAGTGGGTCGGCCGCCAGCCCGTCAAGTTGTCGGAACTGCGCGGTCAGGTCGTGCTGCTCGACTTCTGGGCGACGTGGTGCACGCCGTGCGTCGTGACGATGCCGAAGCTCAACGCCCTGCAACGTCGCTACGCGAGTCGCGGCCTCGTCGTCATCGGGCTGACGGAGCTTTACGGCCAAGTCAACCGCCGGCCCGTCACCCCGGCCGCCGAGCTTGCGTCGCTGCACGCCTTCCGTGGCAAGCACGGACTCGACTACGGATTCGCCGTCGCCGACTCGCACGTAAACGACGCCATCTACGGCGTCGGCGGCACGATTCCGACGGTCGTCCTCATCGACCGGCGCGGGCGCGTGCGCCACTTCGTCGTCGGCGTCTACCGGGGCAGCGACGAGGAGCTGAACGCCTTCGTCCGCCGTCTGCTCGACGAGAAGTAATTCGGGAGTCAGGACTCCTGACTTTTACATTTGCGCGGGGGCGTTTCGCGCTGATTTGTTGTAAGCTTTGCTTTTGAAATTATGGAAGGCGTCAACGTTTACACGATTCTGATTTCTTTCGCGGGGGGACTGGCCTCGTTCCTCTCCCCGTGTGTGCTGCCGCTCGTGCCCGGCTACGTCTCGATGATTTCGGGCGTGAGCGCCGACAACCTGCGCGGCGAAGGCGGGCGCGTGACGGTCGCGGCGCGGCGCGCGGTGCTCCTGAACTCTCTGGCCTTTAACGCCGGACTCTCCGTCGTCTTCCTGCTCCTCGGCGGCATCGCCGGTCAGGTCGGGAAGACTCTGCTTCAGGACTGGCGTCTGCGCATCGTCGCAGGACTTGTCATCATCGTCTTCGCGCTCCACCTGATGGGCGTGTTGAAGATTGCTGCGCTCTACCGCGACACGCGCAAGTTCTCTGACGACCGGCCGCGCGGCCCCGTCGGCGCGTTCGCTTTAGGGCTCGCCTTCGCCGCCGGGTGGACGCCGTGCATCGGCCCGATTTTGACCGGCATCACGGGCCTCGCCGCTTCGAGCGGCGGCTGGCAGAGCGGGCTTGTGTTGACGGCCTTCTACGCGGCCGGGCTGGCCGTCCCGTTTCTCGCGACGGGTCTCGGCATCAACCGCTTCCTGAGTTTCTACACGCGCTTCCGCGCGCACCTGCACAAGGTCGAGGTCGCGTCGGGCGTTCTGCTCGTCGTCATCGGCGTCCTTGTGATGACGGGCAGCGTCTCGCGCCTGTCGGCGCTGGTGGCGAGCGTGCCGAACGCCGAAGATTTGCTCAAGCCCGCGCTCAATAAGAACCTCCCGGCCGCGCGCCCCGCGCAGGACGCGGCCGCGCTCGCCGCGCTCCCTTCCGCTCCGGACGTGGAGTTTAAGACCTTAGACGCGCGTCCGCTTCGCATGAGCGAGTTGCGCGGCAAGGTCGTGCTCGTCAACTTCTGGGCGACGTGGTGCGCGCCGTGTCGCGCGGAGATTCCCGGCTTCAACGCGATGCAGCGCGAGTTGGGCGCGCGCGGGTTCGAGGTCGTCGGCGTCTCCTCGCACGACTCGCCCGAACAGATTCGCGCGTTCCAGAAGGACGTGCCGCAGGAGTACACGCTCGTCACGACCGACGAGGGCGTGGCCGTCAAGTTCGGCACGGGGCCGGGACGCCCCGTCACCTACATCATCGACCGCGAGGGGCGCATCCGCCACACCTTCACCGGCGTCGCCGAGCGCGAGGACTTCGAGGCGCAAGTCCGGCCGCTGCTCGACGAGGGCGCGACGGCGGCGAGCGGGGGCGGCGACTAAAGCGGCGCGCGAAAGAAGTCGAAGACCTCTCCCCGTTGATTTTCAGGAGGTAGCCTTTCATGCTCAGGACACGCGCACTCATCCTCGCGGCGCTCTTCGTCGCGGCCTCGTCGCTCGTCGCCTCCGCGCAGACGGCGACGCCCGCGCCCACCGCGACGCCCGCGCCCTCGTACTTCGTCGCCGGTCACGAGTACGCGCCGCTCGCCGAGAAGGAGATTAACTACAAGGACTGGACTTTCAAGAGTCTCAAGGACGGCTCGGACGTGAACCTGCGCCGTTGGGCGCAGGGCAAGAAGCTGGTGATGGTCGTCTACTTCGCGCCGTGGTGCGGCAACTGGAAGATGGAAGCCCCGGTCGTCGCGCGCCTCTACGACAAGTACGCCGGGAAGGGCTTCGACGTGGTGGCCGTCAGCGAATACGCCTCGGCCGACGACGCGCGCAAGTACTTCGAGTCGGCGGGCGGGATGCCCTACACGGTCGTCGTCGAGTCCGAAGGGCGCGAGGCGCGCGACCAGACGACGCACTACGGCTACCGTCAGGCGTGCGGCGACTCGCGCCGCTGGGGCTCGCCCTTCAACGTCTTCCTCGAACCGAAGAAGCTCAACAAGGAGGGCGAGGTCGTCGCCGAGAAGGCTTGGGTCGTCGGCGGCGAGCTCATCGAGGACGAGGTCGAGCGTTTCATACGCGAGCGCCTCGGTTTAAAGGACGAGAAAGCCAGCCGCTAACGAAAAGGCAAAAGTAAAAAGGTAAAAGGCAAAAGTGGGAAGGCACGTCGCCTCTTCACTTTTGCCTTTTACCTTTTTACTTTTGCCTTGTTTATATGGAAAAGTCGGGCGATTTGACCTGTCTTAACAACTAAAGCAAGCCGCTCAAACAGGACTCCGCCTGTCGAGCGCTTCGCAGTCGTTAGACGAAGGACATACGCATGACTTGCCCCGACGCCTCTCGGAAGTCCTCGCACTCTATCTCTGTCCTCTCGCGCCTGCTCGTCTCGCTCGCCTTCTGCCTCGCGCTCGCCGCCGCCACGCGCGCCAACGTCATCACGCAGGAGAACGCGAAGCCGGGCACGACCAACTGGCAACTCAGTAACCCCGCCACCGCGCGCGAAATCGAAGGCTACGCTTCGGCGACGAGCGTCAATCGGGGCGGACAGATATCTCTCTTCGTCTCGACCTCCGCCGCGACCTACACCGTCGAGGTCTATCGCATGGGCTGGTATGGCGGCCAAGGCGGACGCCTCGTCCACGGCCCCGTCACGCGCACGGGCGGCGTGCAGACGACACCCGCGCCCAACCCGACGACGGGCCTCGTCGAGTGCAACTGGACGAACGGCTACGTGCTCGCCATCCCGGCGAGCGCGACCGACCCGACCAACTGGGCGAGCGGCTTCTATCTGGCGAAGCTCACGGCCGCAGGCACGGGCAAGCAGAGCTACATCATCTTCGTCGTCCGCGACGACGCGCGCACGTCCGACATACTCTTCCAGTCGAGCGTCACCACCTACCAGTCTTACAACAACTGGGGCGGCAAGTCCGTCTACGATTGGAACTCGACGGGGGGCGTCCCGGCGCGCAAGGTCTCGTTCAGCCGCCCCTACGCGGCGAGTCCCTACCCGGCGGCCGCTTACGGCGTCGGCGCGGGCGAATTTCTGACGAACCTACAGCCCGGCCCCGAACAGTACGCGGGCATCTCCTCGGCCGGTTGGGAGTACAACTTCGTGCGCTGGCTGGAGCGCGAAGGCTACGACGTCTCCTACTGCACGAACATCGACACGCACGCCTCGCCGTCTCTGCTCTTCACGCACCGCGCCTTTCTCTCCGTCGGCCACGACGAGTACTGGACGTGGGAGATGCGCGCCAACGTCGAGGCGGCGCGCGACCGAGGGGTGAGCCTCGGTTTCTTCTCGGCCAACTCTTGCTACTGGCAGATACGCCTTGAGCCGGGCGCTGGCGGCGCGCCCAACCGCACGTTGGTCGCCTACAAGTCGCGCGCGCTCACGGAAGACCCGCTCGCCGTCGACCTGAGTCCCGGCAACGACCATTTGATTACGACCTTCTGGCGCGACAACCCCGCGAAGCCGCCCGAGGAGGCTCTGCTCGGCGTGATGTACGAGACCGACCCGGCCGACGCCGACATCGTCATCGAAGACGCCTCGCACTGGATCGTCGCGGGCACGGGCCTCGTCAACGGCTCGCGCCTGCCCGGCCTGCTCGGCTACGAAGTCGACCGCATGTGGCGCGACTTCCCCGTGGGCACGGCGCGCATCGCGCACTCGCCCTATGTCAAAAACGGCGCAACCCTCCACGGCGACATGACCGTCTACACGGCCGCGAGCGGCGCGAACGTCTTCGCCTCCGGCACGATTCAGTGGAGCTGGGGACTCGACGACTACAACGTGCCCGCGCTCCGCACCTCGCGCCTCTCGACGGCCGCGCAGCAGATGACGCGCAACATACTCGCCCGCTTCACGAGCGCGCCGCTCCCGCCATCTCAGCCGCCTCCCCTGACCATCTCCGACGACTTCAACGACAACCTGCGCAACCCTTTGCTGTGGGGCTTGGGAACGATTCAGGGCGCAATCTACTCGGGCGCGGCGGCGTGGGATTCGACCATCGTCGTCGCCGAGCGAAACGGCCGCGTGGAGATTACTCCGCGCGCAGGCGTGACGGGCGACCACTACAGCGGCTACGTCTCCGTCGCCGGGTGGAACGTGACGGGCGGGAGCGTGAGCGTCGAGGTCGTGCAGACGGCCTCGGGCGGCGCGACCGACACGCAGCTCGCGCTCTGTCTCAACCCCCACAACTTCATGATGATCGTCGCCGAAAACGGTTCGCTCCATTTTCAGGAAGTGATCGAAGGCGCGCGCACCTCGGCCGACGTCCCATACAATCCCGTAGACCACCGCTTCTGGCGCATCCGTCACGAGACGACCGCCGACTCGATTCTCTTCCAGACGAGCAGCGACGGGCAGACTTGGTTCACGCAGCGCACGGTCGCGCGCCGCCTCTCTCTGGCCGCGCTCCGCGTCGAGCTGAGCGCCGGAACTTGGCGCATAGAGACAGACCCCGGCACGGCCATCTTCGACAACCTGCGCCTCGACGCCCCGCTCGCGCCGCCGCCTCCCACGCCGACGCCGACACCGACGCCGAACCCGACACCGACACCGAACCCGACACCTACGCCGACACCAACTCCGACGCCGACGCCGACTCCCACTCCTACTCCAACTCCGACGCCGACGCCCAACCAGTTGCCCATCGCGCGACCGGGCGGCCCCTACACGGCGCGCGTCGGCACGTCGATTAGCTTCAACGGCTCGACCTCGTCCGACCCCGACGGCACGATAACGCTCTACCGCTGGACGTTCGGCGACGGCACGACCGCCTCGGGCTCGCGCCCCACGAAGACTTACAACTCGACGGGCACGTTCACCGTCCGACTCACCGTGACGGACAACCGTGGCGCGACGGCCAGCGCGACGACGACGGCGACCATCACGCCGCCGCCGCCCACGGCTCCCGCCAACCTCGACGCCACGAGTCCTTCGAGCGGCCTTGCGCGCCTGACGTGGTCTGACCGCTCGTCGAACGAGACGAGCTTTAAGATTGAACGCTCGACCTCTTCGTCGAGCGGCTTCTCCCAAATCGCCACGGTCGGCGCGGGCACGACCTCCTACACCGACCGCAACGTCACGCGCGGGCGCAGATACTACTACCGCGTCCGCGCCTCGAACTCCGGCGGCAACTCCTCCTACTCGAACATCGATAGCACGACGATTCGTTGGTAAGACCGACGAAAAGGTAAAAGGCAAAAGGTAAAAGGCAAAAGTGAAGAGGCCGCGAATCAAGTTCGACGACTCGCGGCCTTCCTACTTTTGCCTTCGCGTTAGCGTATTGCCTTCGCTTTCGCGTATGATGTTCTGCTCTTTCGTACAAGTCTTTTTTCACAGACAAGGGTCGAATGAAACTCCGCCTCCTCTACCACGGCCACTGCTTCGACGGCGTGGCCTCGGCCGCCATCTTCACGCGCTTCTATCGCGCACGCATCAATCCCGAGGCCCATGTCGCCTACGCGGGCCTGCTCCACCGCCCCGGCTCGCTCTTCGACGAAGAGATGTTCGACGGCGACGAGAACGCCATCGTCGACTTCAAGTACTCGCCCTCCGATAAATTGACTTGGTGGTTCGACCACCACCAGTCGGCCTTCCTCACGAACGAGGACGAGGCACACTTCCGCGCCGACACTTCGGGCCGGAAGTTCTGGGACGCCGAGAGCAAGTCCTGCACCGAGTTCATCGCGCGCGTCGCCTCCGAACGCTTCGACTTCCGCGATTCTTCGCTCGACACGCTCGTCACTTGGGCGCACACGATTGACGGCGCGTTCTACGAGTCGGCCGCGCAGCCCGTCGAGTTGAAAGAGCCCGCGCTCCAACTGATGCAGGTCATCGAGAGCGTCCCCGACGACGACTTCATCGAGCGCATCATACGCGCGCTCGTCGAGCGCCCCCTCGAAGAGGTGGCCGCCGACGAAGACGTGCAGCGCCACTTCCGACCCATCCTCTCGGCGCACCGCGCGACCATCGAGGCCATCCGCCGCAAGATTAAGTACGAGCGCGGCGTCGTCCGTTTCGATTTGGTTGAAGAGGGCTACGAGGGCTTTAACAAGTTCATCCCCTACTACATCCACCCCGAGACGACCTACTCGGTGGCGGTGACGCGCGGCACTCACCGCACGAAAATCTCCGTCGGCTCGAACCCCTTCGCCCCGCGCCCGCGACGCCACAACATCGCCTCCATCTGCGAACGCTACGGCGGCGGCGGCCACGCCGTCGTCGGCGCGGTCTCCTTCGGCCCCGAAGAAATCGAGCGCGCCCGCACCGCCGCGCGCGAAATCGTCGCCGAGTTGCAGGAAGGATACGAGTAAGGCAAGAGGTAAAAGTAAAAAGGCAGAAGTGAAGAGGCCGCGAATCAAGTTTGACGACTCGCGGCCTTCCCACTTTTGCCTTTTACCTTTTTACTTTCGCCTTCTTTATCGCGCCATTAGCTGTTCGATCTCTTCAATCTGCTTCGGCGCTTCGGCGGTGAGGACGTGGTGGCCGTCGCCGGTGACGAGGACGTCGTCTTCGATGCGGACGCCGATGCCGCGATACTTTTCGGGGATGCCCTCGGCGTCCGCCGCGATGTAGAGGCCCGGCTCGACCGTCATCACGATGCCCGGCTCGACGGGGCGCGAAGACTTATCGTCCAAGTGATAACGGCCCACGTCATGCACGTCCATGCCGAGGTAGTGGCCGAGACGGTGCATGTAGAACTTCTTATACTTCTCCTCTTCGATTAACTTCCGCGTCTCGCCTTCGAGGAGTCCCAAGCGCACCATCCCCTCGGTCAGAATCTCGACCGAGCGTTCGTGCATCTCGTCGAGCGTCACGCCGGGGCGCACCATCGCGATGCACTCCTCCTGCGCCTTCAAGACCAACTCATAGATGTCTCTCTGCGCGTCGGTGAATTTCCCGTTGACGGGAAAGGTGCGCGTGATGTCGGAGGCGTAGGTCTCATACTCCGCGCCCGCGTCGATGAGGAGCAAATCGCCGTCGCGAAGCTGGGCGTCGTTCGTGATGTAGTGAAGGACGGTCGCGTTCGCGCCCCCTCCGACGATGGTCGTGTAGGCCGCGCCGCTCGCGCCGTTGCGGCGGAAGACGTACTCGATGAGCGCCTCTATCTCGTACTCCATCATGCCCGGTCGCGCGGCGCGCATCGCCTCGCGGTGCGCCTCGGACGAAATAGACGCGGCGCGCTGCATCAACTCCACCTCGCCCTCGGTCTTGATGAGCCGCATCTCGTGGATGAGTGACGACGGGTCGATGATGGCCTGCGGCGCTTGGATGCCGCGACGGCCCATCGAGCGCATCCGCGCAATCTGCCGGACTATCTGCGCGTCCAAGTCGTCGCGCCCGTCGCCGATGCGGTAGTAGACCTGCTTCGCGCCGGAGAGGATGTCGAGGAGCTTTTCGGGAAACTCCGCGACGGGGAAGGCCGCGTCCGCGCCGAACTCCGTGCGCGCGCCCTCGACGCCCGCCCGACGCCCGTCCCAGATTTCCCGTTCGGGGTCGCGCGGCCGCACGAAGAGCGTGAACTTGTGTTCGGGGTGCGAGGGCGCGAGGACGGCGATTGACTCGGGCTCTGAGAAGCCCGTCACGTAGTAGAAGTCAGAGTCCTGACGGTAGCGATACTCTGTGTCGTTCGAGCGGCGCGCCTCGCGCGCGGCCGGGATGATGGCGACCGAGTCCGGCCCCATCCGTCGCATCAATTCCGCGAGCTGCGGTCTAATCATTAAAGTTTTTCTCCGTCCACGAAAGATTGCCGACCAAGTTTAAATGAGACGCGCGCCCCACACAAAACGCGACGGGCGCGCCGCCGCTAGTTTAGACGCGCGCGCCGCCCCGTACATCGGTAGTGGTTCAGTTTGAAATCTGCGCTCCGTTGCACGCCCGCGATGGCCGCTGGCGTGAGTCAGAAGCATTGGGAGATTGATGACATTGTAGCTTTGCTGGATAAGTGGTATAAGCCTCTCGCTCCTCGCCAGCTACTCCACCTCAAACCCTGGAGGCACTATGCAAAGCATCACTTTCGCGCTCCCCACTCTTGCAGCTGCCGGCATGCCGAGGAATGAGCAAGGCGACCTCTTGCTTAATCAAGCCACAGCGGCCATTGTGTGTTCCTACCTAGAACATATGAACGCTGCGATCAGCAAAGGGATCATCGGGGCCACTGCCGACGCCCAGTCTGGATTCATAAGCATGGCGGAACTTCCGATCCTCATCAACAACGTGCAAGGCGCTTTGAGAGGCGTCGTTTGAGAGGTGTCACTGGATAGGTTAGAAGGATTGATTATCGGGGCGTTGCCGTTTATGAGGCGGCAACGCCCTCTTGCTTTTTACCAAGACATGAAAGTTCAACGGCTCAATCTTCAAACTGAACCACTACCCGTACATCGGGAAGCTTCCCGCCGGTCGTATATTGAGCGATAATCCATGACGAAAGCGAGGCCAAGCCCCCTTATGTTTACCGAACTCAAAGACGCGGCCCGCGCCGAAGCGTCGACGACCGACGCCGCGCGTGACGAGCGAGCGACGACCGACGCGGCGCGCGCGGACGCGAGCGAGATTGTTTCTTACGACCCGGCGACGGGCGAAGAGGTCGGGCGCGCGCGTCTCTCGACGGCCGAGGACGCTGTACGCGCGGTCGCGCTTGCGCGCGAGGCGCAAGATGCTTGGGGCGCGCGCTCGTTCGCCGAGCGCGGTCGCGTCGTCATGCGCGCGCGCGAGATTGTGCTCGCGGAGTTGGACGAGATTGCTGCGCTCGTCTCGCGCGAGTCGGGGAAGCCTGCGGCCGAGGCGGTCGCGATGGAGCTTGTGCCGACGCTCGACCTGATGCAGTTCTTCGCGCGCCGCGCGGCGCGGATGCTTCGGCCCGAACGCATCAACATCGGACTCTACGGCTTGATGGGCCGCGCCTCGCGCGTCGAGTACCGGCCCTTGGGCGTCGTCGGCATCATCGCTCCGTGGAACTTCCCTTGGGGCATCCCGTTGGGCGAAGTCGTCATGGCGCTCATGGCCGGAAACGCGGTCGTGCTCAAGCCGAGCGAGTTGACTCCAATCACCGGACTCAAAATCGGCGACGTGTTCGCGCGCGCAGGGTTGCCCGAAGGCTTGCTCCAAGTGCTGACGGGCGACGGCTCGACCGGCGCGGCGCTCGTCGAAGCGGGCGCGGACAAAATCATGTTCACGGGGAGCGTCGCGACGGGGCGCAAGGTGGCCGAGGCGGCGGCGCGGCGTCTCACTCCCGTCGTCCTCGAACTCGGCGGCAAAGACCCGATGATCGTCTTCGAGGACGCAGACCTTGAGTTGGCGGCGGGCGCGGCCGTCTGGGGCGCGTTCGCCAATTCGGGTCAGGCGTGCGCCTCGGTCGAGCGTTGCTACGTCCACACGTCGGTCGCCGACGAATTCCTGCGCCGCGTCGTCGAGCGCACGCGCGCGCTCAGGCAGGGGAAGGCCGCGGGCGTCGAGGACGACCGCGAAGTGGGCGCGATGTCGAGCGAGCGGCAGTTGCGGACGGTCGAGGAACACGTCTCTGACGCCGCGTCGCGCGGCGCGCAAGTCGTGACGGGCGGAAGACGCGCGGACGCGGGCGCGCAATTCTACGAGCCGACCGTTTTGACGGGCGTCGACCACTCGATGCGCATCATGCGCGAGGAGACGTTCGGGCCTGTGCTGCCCTTGATGACTTTCGAGCGCGAGGAGGAGGCCGTCGCGCTCGCCAACGACAGCCACTTCGGTCTGACGGCGAGCGTCTGGACGCGCGACTTGCGTCGCGGCCGACGCATCGCGAGTCGCATCGAGGCCGGGACGGTAATGGTCAACGAGGTGCTCTACACGCACGGCATCGCGCAGACGCCTTGGGGCGGACTGAAGCAGAGCGGTTTGGGACGCACGCACGGGCGTCTCGGACTTCTCGAACTCGTCGCGCCCGTCCACATCCACGTCAACCGCATGCGCGGCGTCCCAGACCTCTGGTGGTTCAACTACACGCCGCGCGCCGCGCGCCTCTTCCGCTCGCTCGCCCAACGCTTCTCGACGGGCTCGCTCCTCCAAACCGCGCGCCTCTCCCCGCAGATGCTCGGCCGCCTCCTCGAATGGCGGCGGGGTCGTAAATAGTAAATCGTCAATCGCGAATGGAAATTTAAAGAGCCTTCGAGCTTGAATGGCATCTTCAAGCTCGAAGGCTCTTCAAACTCTATTTACGATTCACTATTCACGATTTACGGCTTTTTTCCCCACCTCAAGAATTCCTCAAGTGGCTTCCCGATAATTAAGCTGGGGATTTGGCACGAAGGTCTTTCGCCGGTTCGGGCGCTCGGGGTCACGCTCTTTGGCCCCCGACGGCAAGTAACCCAGACGAGCGGCTCGGTTCCCGCCATATCAAAATTTTCGGAGGAAGCATGAAGAAGCTCTACACCCTATTTCTCACCGCATCTTTGTGCGCGGCCGTCCTCGCGCCCGCGTTCGTTCACGTCCGCCCGGTCTCGGCGCGCACGACCATCGCCGCCGACGGACTCCTCTCGGGGCCGCGCTTCGTCCCCGGCGAAATCCTCGTCGGCTTCCGACCGGGCACGACCGAGAGCGACCGCGCGGGACTGCTCAACTCACTCGGCGCGGGACTGCTTGAGCGCATCGAGACGGCCGCGATGCGCGACGCGGGCGACGAGCCGGTCTTGCGTCTCTCGCTCACGAACGGGCTGGCCGTCCTCGACGCCATCCAACTTCTTCGCGGCAACGCATCCGTCCGCTACGCCGAGCCGAATTGGATTTACACGCACGAGGCCACGTCGAACGACCCCTTCTACACGAACGGCTCGCTCTACGGCATGTACGGCGACGCGACCACGCCCGCTAACCAGTTCGGCACGCAGGCCGGAGAGGCTTGGGCCGCCGGTCACACCGGCTCGAACTCGGTCTACGTCGGCGTCATCGACGAGGGCGTGCAGTTCGACCACACAGACCTCGCGGGCAACGTCTGGGTCAATCCCTTCGACCCCGTCGACGGCGTTGACAACGACGGCAACGGCTTTGTCGACGACAAGAACGGCTGGGACTTCGACGGCAACAACAACACGGTCTACGACGGCACGTTCCTCGGACTCTTCGACCAGCACGGCACGCACGTCTCCGGAACCATCGGCGCGCGCGGCGGAAACGGCGTCGGGGTCGTCGGCGTCAACTGGCGCGTGACCATCATCTCGGCCAAGTTCCTCGGCGTCGCCGGCGGCACGAGCGCCAACGCCATCAAGGCCGTCGACTACATCACGAACCTCAAGACGCGCCACGGCCTCAACATCGTCGCGACGAACAACTCGTGGGGCGGCGGCGGCTTCTCGCAGGCGCTCCAAGACGCCATCGTGCGCCACGCGCAGGCGGGCATCCTCTTCATCGCGGCGGCCGGTAACGACACCTCCGACAACGACGCCGTCGGGAGCTTCCCCGCCAACTACGACACGACCGCCGGCGCGGGCTACGACAACGTCATCTCGGTCGCCTCGATTACCAACACCGGCGCGCTCTCGTCCTTCTCGAACTGGGGCGCGACGACCGTCGACATCGGCGCTCCCGGCGACGGCATCAACTCGACCATCCCGCGCAACAAGTACGGCTCGATGTCGGGGACTTCGATGGCGACGCCGCACGTGACGGGCGGCGCGGCTCTCTACGCCTCGACGCATCCGGGCGCGACGGCGCAGCAGATAAAGACAGCCATCCTCTCGTCAGCCGTCCCGACTGCCTCGCTCGCGGGCAAGACGACGACGGGCGGGCGTCTCAACGTGAGCGGCTTCTAACTCACTGCGGAGTCACGAACTCGGAACGAATGAAGGCAAGCCGTGAATCGTGAATCGTAAATCGTAAGTGGATTGAGCTTCATTTCGACTTTGCGAATCGCAACTCAAGTCGCAAGGCTCTAACTCGACTGACGATTGACGATGCACGATTCACGGCTTTTCATCCTTTCCCGAACGATGCGCGTAAGTTCGTCCAAGCAACAAACTTAAGTGGCGCGCGGGCGTGTAAAAATTGCTCTTGCGGACAGCCAAAATTTCCCTTGCGCATCCTCGAAAAGATGCTATAGTGCGCGTCCCCCAAATAGATAATCGCCCTCGCAAGGGCTGTTCGTCCCGCACGGCTTTTGTTTCAACAGACTTCTGCGGCAGGCCACGGGCAGGCGCATGCGCGAACCTCTCTTCGCGCGCGTGTGGCTCGAAGTCCTCACGCTTTATCTGTCATCAGAGGCAAGTCTTAGAAGTGTTGATTCTCTTTACGCCACCCTTTATGAGCGCGGCGATGCGCGACGACGCGCTGCGACCCACACGCACGCCGCTCTTTAGACCCACCACCTTTTTTTCGGAGGAACAATGAAGAAACTGTTTTTGCTACTCGCAGCCCTCGCGCTGTTCGCTATCGCGCTGCCGGCGACGCTCACCCCGTCCAAGGCTGAGAACGACAAACCCAAGCTCCGCAAGAAGGCCAACAAGGTTCCCAACAACTACATCGTCGTGCTCGAAGACTGGGCGGCGCAGCCCGCCGGTGAGAACTCCTTCGCGCCCTTCGTCGCCGACGACTTGGCGAAGGCGCACGGCGGCCGCATCAAGCACGTCTACAAGCACGCGCTGCAAGGCTTCTCGGTCGAGCTGTCCGAGGCGGCGGCCGAGGCCCTGAGCCGCGACCCGCGCGTCAAGTTCGTCGAAGAGGACGGCATCGTGCGCGCCTCGACGACGCAGTCGAACCCGCCGTGGGGTCTCGACCGCATCGACCAGCGCAACCGCCCGCTCGACGCGCAGTACAACTACACGCCGACGGGCGCGGGCGTCCACGTCTACGTCATCGACACCGGCATCCGCACCAGCCACACGCAGTTCGGCGGCCGCGCCAACGGCAACGGCTTCTCGTCCATCAACGACGGCAACGGCTCGAACGACTGCAACGGCCACGGCACGCACGTCGCGGGCACCGTGGGCGGCTCGACTTACGGCGTCGCTAAAGGTGTGACGCTCCACCCGGTGCGCGTCCTCGACTGCTCGGGTAACGGCACGGACTCGACCGTCATACAGGGCGTCGACTGGGTGGCCGCCAACCGCATCACGCCGGCCGTCGCGAACATGAGCTTGGGCGGCGGCGCTTCGACCGCGCTCGACAACTCCATCAACAACCTCATCAACTCGGGCGTGACGACGGTTGTCGCCGCCGGTAACGAGAATCAGAACGCCTGCAACGTCTCGCCCGCCCGCGTCCCGAACGCCCTGACCGTCGGCTCGACGACCTCGACGGACGCGCGCTCGTCCTTCTCGAACTGGGGCACGTGCGTCGACCTGTTCGCGCCCGGCTCTTCAATCCTCTCGGCGTGGTGGACTTCCAACACGGCGACCAACACCATTAGCGGCACGTCGATGGCCTCGCCGCACGCGGCGGGCGTCGCCGCCTTGTACCTGCAAAACAACCCGTCGGCCTCGCCCGCGACCGTCAACAATCAAATCATCACGACTTCGACGACGAACGTGCTGACGGGAATCGGCACGGGCTCGCCGAACCGTCTGCTCTACTCGCTTCTGACGACGGGCGGCGGCGGCGGTGGCGGCGGAGTGCCCGCGGCCTGCACGGGCGGCACGCAGGCGTCCGGCTCGCTCTCGTTCACGGGCGACTTCGACTACCACCCGAACGGCAGCTACTACTTCAGCTCCATCTCGGGCGCGCACAAGGGCTGTCTGGTCGGCCCGGCGGGGACTGACTTCGACCTCTACTTGCAGAAGTGGAACGGCTCTTCGTGGGTCATCGTCGCGCGCGGCGAGACCGCCACGCCGAACGAGACGATTTCTTACAACGGCACGTCCGGCTATTACCGATGGCAGGTCTATTCCTTCAGCGGCTCGGGCAGCTACAACTTCTGGCGGCTCGCCCCGTAAGCGCGCCGAAGCTCTTACGGGCAAGCCCTTCGGGCGGCCGTGAGCAGAGTTTTTTAAGTGCTCGCGGCCGCCCTTCTTTGCCCGTCTCCCACGACACGTCGCGCGGAGTTGCGCGCAGAGGTTTGTGCGGCTATACTCACGCGCCTTTTAAAAGGTCGGGAACACACTTCACCCCCAAACGGCGTTTCCCGTTTTCTCCTACTAGCTCGGAAAAACTCGACCGCGCGTTCGCGGCGGACGACTCATAATGTTGACGGCCCGGCGTGTGCTTCGGAAGAAGTTTTCGCGCCCCGTGCAAACGAACTGCGGCGCGACGCATCACAGGTCAGCTTCTCTTTCAAGGTGGGTTTTCATAATTAATATGGGCGCTATCATTTTCTGATAGAGCAAGGGGATTTCCTTTCAACAAGCGGGCGGAATTCCTCATACCCTTCACCCTTACACTTCGGAGGAGAAATGAAGAAAGTTTTTGCGTTCCTCGCGCTGGCGGTGTTGTGTGCCGTCGCGCTTCCCACCTTCGTCGACGCGCAGCGCGCGGGCCTCAACCCCTCGCACCGCGCCTCAGACGCTTCGGAAAATTCTTCTGACGACCGTTACATCATCAAGTTCCGCCAGTTCGCCAAAGCCGACTCCGACCACGTGCGCGCGCAGGGCGGCCACGTCGTGCGCGAGCTGCCCGAACTCTCCTCGGTCGCGGCCCGTCTGCCCGAGCGCGCGCGCCAAGCCCTCGCCAACAACCCCAACGTCGAGTTCATCGAAGTCGACCCGCGCCGTTACCCGATGCAGACCAACCCGCCGTGGAGCGACCTTCTCATCGCGGGCACGAACGAAGTGACGCCCTACGGCATCCAGATGGTGCAGGCCGATCAGGTCAGCGACTCGCTCGCGGCCAACCGCAAGATTTGCATCATCGACTCGGGCTACAAGGACGCGCACGAGGACTTGATGGATCGCACGAGCGGGCACGTCACGGCCTCGACCAACGCGGGCACGGGCGACCCCTACCGCGACATCAACAGCCACGGCACGCACGTCGCCGGAACCATCGCCGGACTGCGTAACGGCACGGGCGTCGTCGGCGTTCTGCCGAGCGGCACGGTTAATCTTCACATCGTCAAGGTCTTCGGCGACGACGGCCTCTGGGCCTACTCCTCCGACCTCGCGGCCGCGCTCACGCAGTGCCGAAACGCCGGGGCGAACGTCGTCAGCATGAGCCTCGGCGGCCTTGGCGGCAGCGTCACCGAGCAGAACGCCTTCAACAACGCTTACAGCGCGGGCGTCCTCTCCATCGCGGCGGCCGGAAACGACGGCAACACGGCCACGAACTACCCGGCCGGCTACTCCTCGGTCGTCTCGGTCGCGGCCGTCGACAACACTGAAGCGCACGGCTCTTTCTCGAACGTCAACGCCGACGTCGAAATCGCCGCGCCCGGCGTCTCCGTCCTCTCTTCGATTTCTTACAAGGCGACGACGACGCTCACGGTCAACGGCGTGACCTACACGGGCCAGCCCGTCGAGTTCGCGCCGACGACGAGCGGCGTCTCGGGCACGCTCGTCGGCGGCGGCTTGTGCGACACGACGGGCGGCGGCGCGTGGGCGGGCAAGGTCGTCCTCTGCGAGCGCGGCGTCATCAGCTTCTTCGAGAAGGTGACGAACGTGCAGCAGGGTGGCGGCGTCGCCGCAGTCATCTACAACAACCTCCCCGAAGAACTCTTCGCCACTTTGGGCGAGGGCAATTCGAGCAACATCACGGCCATCGGTCTGACGCAGGCGGACGGTCAGGCGGCGCTCGCGTCCGTCGGCTCTCCGAGCACGGTCAAGAACTTCCAAGACCAAGCCTTCAACAACGTCTA
>DASUNL010000569.1:0-2393 GCA_036277175.1 Pyrinomonadaceae bacterium
CATAAGCCTAAAGCCTTCCAATTCGAAGTCCGACGCTCTATCCAACTGAGCTACGGGTGCGAGTGGACTTAGCTTCCGCGCTGAAGAAGATAACACACGAGGTTTTCAAGGCGCACTCGCGGGGGCGCGGCCCTGAAACTCCGTGCGGATGAAGCGGACTAGCTCGCTTATCTGTTCGGGGCTGAGACGATTCTTGAAGGCGGGCATCTCGTCCTCGCCGTTCGCGATTTTGTTCGCGAGCTGCTCGTCCGTGTGCGTCAGGGCGTGGCCCTCACGCAAAGACGGGACGCGGAACGCCTTGCCCTTGTCGTCTTCGGCCGCGCCGCCCGTGCCGTCGGGGCGGTGGCAACGCTGGCAGGTCGCCGAGAAGGTCGCGCGGGCGTTGGCGAACTCGTCGGGCGTGGCGGCGGCGCGCGCCGTCGGCGCGGGCGTCGCGGCGGCGTTGGTGGAGTTGGCGACGTTCGCGTTCTGCGTGGTGTTGGTGGCTTGGGTGCAGGCGAGCGTCGCGGCGGCGCAGGCGAGTGCGGCGAGCGCGAGCTTGAAGAGTCTCATCGGCGCGTGGGTCTCCGTCGGTTAGATTGATGTTAGTGGTATTCGCGAGCCGGGCGAGTATAGCGTAGCGGCGCGCTATGGTGGAAGCGCGGCGCGCGGCCGCGTGTGAGATTGCAATCTCGCACGCTTCGCCGCACAATACCTTACGCCGTCCCGAACGGCATTCTTCTTACGATTTCATCATCCGCCGCCCCTTCGCGGTGCGTACATTCCGAAAGGCCGACAACGATGAGCACGAACGAGAAAGAGAAGTCGGGCGGCGGGCGCGGCTCGCTGCGCCTCGCCGACAAGTCGACGGCCGCCGCCGCCGACGCGCCCGAAGAGCACCCGCGCCCCGCGCTCCCGCGACAGTTCGTCACCTTCACCTTCTTCCGCGCCCGCCCCGAGTGGCGGATGCTCGACTCGGAGACGAAGGAGCGCGCCCGCCGCGAGTTCGTCGAGGCGGTCGAGGCGCACGGCAAGGGCCTGCTCATCCACACCTATTCCATCGTCGGCCTGCGCTCGAACACGGACTTCATGATCTGGCGCATCGGCTACAAGCTCGACCCGATGCAGGAGATGTCGGCGCGCCTGAACGCGACCGAACTGGGCCGCTACCTCGAAGTCTCGCAGTCGTTCCTCTCGATGACGAAGCGTTCGATGTACATCGACAAGGACAACCCCGAGCACGTCGAAGACCGCCTGCACATCGTGCCCGGACAGGCGGACTACCTGTTCGTCTACCCGTTCGTCAAGACGCGCGAGTGGTACGGGCTGCCCGTCGAGCAGCGGCAGGAGATGATGGACGAGCACATCCGCGTCGGCTCGAAGTACCGGTCGGTGAAGCTGCACACGACCTACTCGTTCGGCCTCGACGACCAAGAGTTCGTCGTCGCCTTCGAGACCGACGAGCCGTCGGACTTCCTCGACCTCGTCCAAGAACTGCGCGAGTCCAAAGCCAGCCGCTACACGCTGCGCGACACGCCGATGTTCACCTGCCGCCAGCGCACCCTCGCCGAGTGTTTAGAGGCGCTCGGCTGACCAAAGCAGTGACGAGTGACGAGTGACGAGCTAAACAGGTCGCTAGTCATTAAGCCCAGAGTTTAAAAGAAGAAGCCCGGCCACGACGGCCGGGCTTCTCCTTTGATTAGGGACTTGCTTTAACTCGTCACTGCTTTTACTGTTCCGCCGTGAAGACGATGCCGTCGAACGAGACCGAGCCGTAGCAGTTGGCGACGTTGATGTCGCCGTCCGCTTCGACGTAGAGGTAGACGAAGAGTCCGCCCGACTGCGCGTGCATCACGCGGTCGCCCAACGGGCGGAAGCCCGCCGGCAGAGTCCACGCCACGCCCGGCTTCGCGCCGGGACAAGTCACCGTGCCCTTCAACTCGACCCTGCCCGAGTGCTTCACGTAACCGGCCGTCGCGAGTCCGCCGCCCTGATTGACCCAACCCTCGTTGAGTACGGGCGCGATAAACGCGGTCGGCCCGTCCGCGCGCGCCGCGACGGCGGGCGACTCCACCGGCGCGACTCTTGAGACCGAGTCCGTTCGCCCGCCTCCTCCACCTCCGCCGCGCGAGTAGGCCACCCAGCCCGAGGTCGTGCAGCCGCCCGCGTTCTCCTTAACATAGAAGGACGTGCCGGGGCCGCCGTCCGCGCGTTGATAGGTCGAGCCGGGGCAGGCGGCCGCCGCGCCCTCCGGGCTGCCCACGCCCGAGAGCATCTTCGGACGGTCGGCTCCGAAGTCGTAACCCTCGCGCGCGCGAATCGACTTCGTCACGCCGAAGAAACCTTCCTGCTCGAACATGCCGTTGGTGTAGGCGGGCACGATGCGCGAAAACTGCGGGTCGCGGCTGCCGTCA
>DASUNL010000570.1:0-4727 GCA_036277175.1 Pyrinomonadaceae bacterium
TAAAGATTCCGCGTGGTGAAGTGTATCAAGCGGTCGAAGGAGGAAATGGGGAGCTTGGGTTCTATCTTGTGAGTGATGGAAGTGGTCGCCCCTATCGAGTGCGTGTTCGTCCTCCTTGTTTCTTTGGCATGGCCGCCGTGGGGCATATGCTCAAGGGGTATATGATTTCCGATATCATTACGACCTTTGGCATGGTCAATATGATTGGTGGGGAATGCGACCGCTAGGGATTGGGGACTGGGGGCTAGGGACTAGTAAAGCTGACTGCTGAAAGCTGATTGCCGAACGCTAGCCTTGCGCGAACGTGCCCATCTGGCTGATGGCGTAGTCCTGCATGGCGAGGAGTTCTTCGAGGAGGTCGAGCATCTGCGCGGCGTTGCCGAGTTCGAGGCGGGCGCGCTCGGCCTGCGCCTCGTCGAGCGGCGCGAGCGCGACGTGTACGCCCGCCGCGCCGAGAGTGTCTTCGACGAAACTCGCGCGCACGTCTTCCTGCTCCTCGCGCCGACGCTCGTCCGCGTCGCCGCCCTCTTCGCCGCCGTCACGCTCGCGCCTGAGCGTCTGGGCGAGGCGGCGCATCGAGGCGCGCTGCTTGTCGAGGAGGTTGCGCATCAGCGTCCGCCGCATGGTCGGCGTCATGTGACGCAGAGCCTCGGTGTTACCGGGCGGCGCGGCCAGTGCGCCGACCAAAGTCGGCTGGTTGTTAAGACCCAACAGCGCCTCGACG
The DNA here is from genome assembly GCA_036277175.1 of Pyrinomonadaceae bacterium. Lineage (GTDB taxonomy): Bacteria > Acidobacteriota > Blastocatellia > Pyrinomonadales > Pyrinomonadaceae > DASQDT01. The sequence goes on from DASUNL010000570.1 coordinate 725, forward strand.
GCCGACGCGCCGCCGCGCGCGCGCATCTGCTCGGCGGCGACGAGCTGCGAAGGGTCGCGCCCCGCGAGCACGTCGGGCAGAACCGTCTGTCCCGGCGCGAGCGGGGGCGCAGGCAGACCCGTCGGCTGACCGAGCGCGCCCGGCTGTCCGGCCGGGGCGGGCAGTCCGTCCACCTGCGCGTTCGCCTGATTGACGGGCAAGACCTGACCGCCGCGGTCGGTCACTTGATTCTGATTCTGCGGCGGTACTTGACCGCCGACTCCGCCGACTTCAGGCACCGGCGCTCACCTCCCCGCGCTCCTCGGCCAGTTCGTAGACCCAACGCAAGACGACCGCCACCGCCTCGTACAACTCCTCGGGAACTTCCTCGTCAATCTCCAACTCGTAGAGGGCGCGAGCGAGCGGCACGTCGCGCGTAATCGGCACTCCCGACTCGCTCGCCAGCTCGCGAATCTTGGCGGCCATCAACTCCGCGCCCTTCGCGACGACGACCGGCGCGCTCATCTCCGCGCGCTCGTAGCGCAGGGCGACCGCCAAGTGCGTCGGGTTGACGACGACGACGCTCGCGCGCCTGACAGCTTCCATCACGCTCTGCATGAGAATCTCCCGGTGCATCTGCCGCCGCAGGTGTTTGTGTAAAGGGTTGCCCTCGGTCTCCTTGTACTCCTCCTTGACCTCGTGCTTCGTCATCTTCAACTCTTTGCGGTGCAGGAACCTTTGCAGGAAGTAGTCGCCCGCGCCGAGCACGAGGAAGACGAGTCCGATCTTGATGCCGATGCTGAAGATGAGCGACGCCGTGTAGGCGGCCGCCACGTCCGTCGGCTGGCGCGTGAGTCGCACGATGTCGCCGCGCGCGCTCCACAAGGCGAGTCCGATGACGAGGCACGCGACGACAAGCTTGATGACGGTCTTCCCCAGCTCGATGTAGGGACGGCCTTTCAGGAATTTCTGTTTGAAGCCCTCGGCCGGGTTGAGCTTGTTGGCGTTCGGCTTGACCGGCTCGAACGAGAAGACCGAGCCGACTTGGAAGTAGTTGACCAGCACCGCGACGACGACGAGGATGCCGAAGAGCGGCGCGAGCGCCATCGCCATCGCCTTCGTCCCCGACGCCAGAGCGCCGAGCGCCACCTCCTGATTCAACTCGCCTTTGAACGAGCCGGCGAACTCAAGCTGCTCGCTCATCGCCGTCGAGAGCCACCCGCCCATGTAGCCGCTCGCGATCCAGAGGACGGCGACCGTGGCGAGCAGAAGCACGGCCGACGAGAGGTCGTGACTCCGCGCGACCTGACCTTTGCGCCGCGCGTCGCGCAGGCGTTTCTCGGTCGGTTGCTCGGTCTTCTCGCCGCCTTGCGACATGGCTTAAAGAGAGTTCAGGCAGCCTTGAGCCGCTGGAGGATGCCGAGCAGCTTGGCGTTTAAGAGCGGGTCGGAGGCGACGAACTCGCTCAACTTCTCGACGAGACCTTCGCCCTGCTCCGTCTGGCGGAAACGTTCGTGGAGGCGTGAGCGAATCATGAAGCGGGCCGACTCGCGGACGGCCTGCGAAGCGCCCTCGCCGGTCTGTAGGTCTGAGCCGCGCGCGATTTCTTCGAGCGCCGCGCGCGTCGGGTTCGACGCGCCTTCGGCTCCGCCCGCGCCCGCCTGCGCTTCGAGGTTCGAGAGCGCGGCGGCGAAGCGTTCGCTTCTGACCGCCGACTGCAACTCCTTCGGGTCGAGTGGCTCAAGCGGCTCCGCGCCGCTCGACAGGGGTGATCCGGGACGGTTGACCTTCACTTGCGAGTCTCCTTACAGACGAGGAGAGAAACTTTACGCTCGCGTGTCAGGGTGAAAAAGTGTGCGAGGCGCGACGGATGAGACGCGAGTCTCGCACGGGCTAAACTCCGGCGGCGGGGCTCGTGCCCGCGGTCGCGCCCTCTTCGGCGGTTTGGGCGCAGATGACGTCGGCGGCTTCGAGCAGGGCGCGCGCCGTGCGGCTGTGCGGCGACGCGGGGTCGGCCGAAGCTATCTCCCGTAACTCCGCCTCGGCCTCCTCGCGCCTGCGCAGGAACAACATCGCCTCGGCGCGGTGGACGCGCGCGTAGAGACTTTCGGGCCGAAGCCGGATGGCCTCCTCGCACGCGGCCTGCGCCTCCGTGAAACGTCCGCGCTGTAACTCGACCGTGCCGAGCGCGACGCGCGGCACGTCCGACTCGGGTATCAACTCCGTCACGCCTCGGAAGAGCGCCTCGGCCTCGTCGAACTTCCCGGCCTCGCGGAGCACAAACCCCGCCTCCATCATGACGCGCAACTCGGCGTCGGACGGACGAACCTGACTGAGCCGCGTCAGCACGTCTTCACCGTTCTCCCCTTCGTCGTCGCCTTCTCGGCAGACCTTACGACTTGAAGTTGTGCACCGCCGACATCTCGCCGTCGTGCCGCGCCTTCAAGAGATTCGAGACGGTCGTGAACTCCTGCGTCTGCGTCTGCACGCGGTTCTGGATGGCGAGCATCTGCATCGAGTGCATCTGCTGCTGCTGGAGCATCGCGTGCATGTTCATCGAGTCGAGGCTTGAGCCGCCCCGGTTGATGAAGCCGCCGATGAGCGTGCCCGCGCCCGGCGCGACAAGGTTGAGCGCCCCGCCCAAGATGCCGCCGAAGATTCTGGAAAACTTGCCCGGCTGCTTGGGCGGCTCCGGCGGCAGCGCCGAAGGCACGGTCACGACGGGCTGCTCGATCTGCGCGCGGTTAATCATCGCGTCGTTTGGCATGTTCGTTCCCCTCCAAACTCACTAAACAAACAAGATAGCTACTCTCAAAACCCTCATCGGCGGGGGCCTCCCGCCCTCCTTCGGACGGGGAGAAGATTTCCGCTTTCGACTCAGTTATCGGCCGTTCGGGGAAAAAGTTTCCTCCCCGAGACGATTTTTTTTAAGGGGGCGACCGCGTGCGTCGCGCGGGCCGGCCGTCGCTCGGGGGCTCTACTTCGCTCCGCCCTCGCGGCGCATCTTCTCAAGCTCGTTCAGAAACTCCAGCGTGACGTTGACGGCGCGCGCGGCGCGCGAGGCCCGTTCGGCGTCCTCCTTCGGCCCCTGCCGGACGACGCGCTCAAGGTCTTGACCGGTGCGCGCGAGCCGCGCGCGCATCTCTTCGAGGGCGCGCGTGTCGGTCGAGTCGAAGAGCTGGCCGAGCGCCGGGTAGTTGAAGACCGACGAGAGGTCGGCCGCGGAAGAATCGGCGGGCGCGCTCTCGGGGCGGCCTCCCGCGGGGTCGCCCGGCCGCCCCGCGCCCTTGCGAAACGTGTCCATCTTGCCTCCTCGTCGGGCCTGTTGCTAACCTGTCTCGGGATTCGGAACCTTTCGGCGGTGTGATAGTATTGAGGCTCGCAGGTTCATGTCAAACGTCTGGTCGGGCGCGCGGCGGGGAGGGACGCCGGGCGCTCGGGATTTTGATTTCTCGACTCGTGAAAAACGATGGCCGGATTTGCCCTCACACAGCGAATGGCGATTAAGCTCATCATCGACCGGCGTGGCGAGCCAGCGCGCGAGCGCGTCTTCGACGGCGAGATCGTCACCATCGGCAGCGACCCGTCGGCCTCGCTACTTCTGCGCGGGCGCGACATCGCCGCCGAGCAGGCCATCATCCTCAACGAGGACGGCCGCCTCCTCTTCATCAACCGCGCCGAAGGCACGGCGCTCAACGGCGAGACGCTCGCACGCGAGGCCCGCCGCCCACTCGCCGACGGCGACACGCTCAGCATCGGCCCCTATCGCATCACACTCTCGCTCAACTCCGCGTCCGCGCGCCCCGAGCCGCCCGCCGCCCGCGAAGAACTCGTCGTCCCCTTCGCGCCGCGCGAGGACGAAGCGCAACAGCAGACGGCACGGACGCCCGAAGAGATGCGGCCCGAACAGACGCACTCGTCAGTGACGCCGAGCGAAGAAGAGCCGCGCACGGCCGCGCGCAGCTTCGCCTCGATTCTCGACAGCCTGCGCACGGAGGAAGACAGCTTCTACTTTCAGGTCGAG
>DASUNL010000571.1:0-5415 GCA_036277175.1 Pyrinomonadaceae bacterium
GTAACGGAAACACTGCGGGGTGAGAGCGCGCCAGAGCCGCGAGCGTTCGAGCGTGCGCGCGACGCAGCCCTGCGCGTCCGCCTCCTTAAAAGTATCCACGGCGCGCGCGGCTAGCACGGCCGCGCCCGTCGCGCGCGCGGCCTCGACGGTGCGCTCAATCTCCTCGGGCGTGACGAAGGGGCGCACGGCGTCGTGGACGGCGACGACTTCGGTCTCTTCCGCGCTCGCGGCCATGAGGCCGAGCCAGACCGACTCGGTGCGCGTCGCGCCGCCCGCGACGACGCGCGCCAGTTTTTTCAAACCGAACCCGGCGGCCAGCGAGCGGAAGGCCGTCGCGTCTTCGGGCGGCGCGACGACGATGACCTCGCCGATGATGGCGGCCTCGTCGAAACGACGGAGCGTGTGAATGATGATGGGTGTGCCGGAGATTTCCCGGAACTGCTTGGCCTGCCCGCCGCCCGCCCTCGTGCCCCTGCCCCCGGCGGCGATGATTGCGACGTTCATAAGAACAGTGACGAGTGACGAGTGACGAGGAAGCTGTCAGCGTTCAGCGATCAGCCAACGGTTTCCGCCGCGCGCCTGACTGCTCCCGCAAGCTCCGCGCCTTCTCTCGTCCGCTCTATCAAAGCTGAATGCTGAATGCTGAACGCTGAGTGCTCGCTCGTCACTCGTCACTGACTTTTAGTCTGCTGTCTCGCTCACCTCGGGGCTGCGCGTGGTATGCGGTGAGTAGCGGCCCTCGCCGCGTCGCGAGTCGCCGCGCCCGCGTCCGCCGCTGCCGCCGCCGTTGGCCGGTCGCGCGTCGGGCGAGTTCGTGTCGTGAATCTCGTCCCAGAGCCGGCCGAAGATCATCTTGCCGGCCGTCGTCTGAAGGACGCTCGTCACCGCGATGTCGGCGTTCTTGCCAATCATCCGCCGCGCGTTATCGACCACGACCATCGTCCCGTCGTCGAGATACGCGACGCCTTGGTTGTACTCCTTACCCTCCTTGAGGATGAAGACGCGCATCGACTCGCCGGGCAGCACGACGGGTTTGAGAGAGTTCGCCAGCTCGTTGATGTTCAGGACGGAGATGCCGTGAAGCTGCGCGACCTTGTTCAGGTTGAAGTCGTTGGTGACGACGACGGCGTCGAGTTGCTTCGACAGCTCAAGCAGCTTCAGGTCAACCTCTTTGACGGCCGGAAAGTCCGTGTCGACGACCTGTATGTCGAGCTTGCCGTTCGACTGAAGACGGTTGAGCATGTCGAGTCCGCGACGTCCGCGCTGGCGCTTCGACGAGTCAGGCGAGTCGGCCACCTGCTGCAGTTCGCGGAGGATGAACTGCGGGATGACGAGCGTGCCCGATAGGAATCCTGTCTCGGCCACGTCGGCGATGCGGCCGTCGATGATGACGGAGGTGTCGAGAATCTTGAGGTCGCGCCGCACGCCCTTGTCGCTGAAGATGCCGCCCAAGGCGGAGAGGTCGAGGTAGTCGCCCTTGGCCGCGCCGACCATCAGTCCGATGTAGGCCATCAGGAAGGCGAGCGAGAGCGTGAGGAACGTCTTCGTGTTGGGGCTGACCGCGCCCGACTCCTGATAGCTGATGAGAAACCCGATGAGCGTGCCGCCCGCGATGCCGAGTATCGAGCCGATGGCCGCGCCGATGAGCGTCTTGAGAGAGGCGCGCTGGATGCGCAGCTCGAAGACGATGATGACGAGGGCGACGAGCGCGGCGACGATGGCCGAGGTGAGGCGCGCGTCGAGGCCGAAAAACCCCGGCACGGGGCGTAGAGCGTACCCCGCGCCGACGAGGATTCCGATGAAGACTAACCGTATGAGGAAGGCATCGGTACGCATGACGCCGGTGATATTAGCACGCCCCTAACCCCTTCGCCACTAAAAGCTTTCGGCCCTCGGCCGCCCCCTCGGCTAGAGCAGTTCGTCGAGGGCTTCTTCGACCGTCCGCACCCCGACGATGCGCAGCCCGAGCAGGCGTTCGAGCCCTGCGGTGTTCGACGCGGGCATGACGATTTTCTTAAAGCCGAGCGCCTGCGCCTCGCGCGCGCGCACCTGCGCCTGCGTCGCGCCGCGCACCTCGCCCGTCAAACCGACTTCGCCGAAGACCACGGCGTGCTCGTCAATCGCTTTGCCCTTGAAGCTCGAAGCGATGGCCGCGACGACTCCTAAGTCGGCCGCCGGCTCGTCAATCTCCAACCCGCCCGCGACGTTTAGAAACACGTCGTCGCCGATGAGGTGAAAGCCGAGACGCTTCTCAAGCATCGCAATCAAGAGCGCCGCGCGGTTCGTGTCGAAGCCTTGGGCCATGCGTCTTCCCGTCCCGTACTTCGACCCGGCGACGAGCGCCTGCACCTCGACGAGCACGGGCCGCGTCCCCTCCATGCAGGCGGTGACGACCGACCCTGCCGCGCCCTTGGGCCGCTCCTGCAAAAACATCTCCGAAGGGTTGGCGACGGCCATCAGCCCCGCGCCCGTCATCTCGAAGACGCCGAGTTCGTTAGCCGCGCCGAAGCGGTTCTTTGTCGCGCGCACGATGCGGTGATTGTGATGTCGGTCGCCCTCGAAGTAGAGCACCGTGTCGACGATGTGTTCGAGCGCCTTCGGCCCGGCAATCGCGCCCTCCTTCGTCACGTGGCCGATGAGAAAGACCGGCACGCCGCGATTCTTCGCGAGCAGAAGGAACTGACCGGCCGCCTCCCTGACCTGCGAGACCGAGCCGGGCGCGGATTCGATTTTCGAGGAGTAGACCGTCTGAATCGAATCGACGATGACGGCGTCGGGGCTTGCACGCTCAATCTCGTCGAAGATGATTTCGAGGTTCGTCTCGGGCAGAAGGTAGAGGTTCGCAGCTTCGAGTCCGAGACGCTCGCCGCGCATCTTAATCTGCCGTTCCGACTCTTCGCCCGACACGTACAAGACCTTCAATCCGCCGCCGCTCATCTTGTCGGCGACCTGCGCGAGCAGGGTGGACTTGCCGATGCCGGGGTCGCCGCCGATGAGGACGAGGCTTCCGGGCACGATGCCGCCGCCGAGCACGCGGTCAAACTCCGTAATCCCCGAAGAGACGCGCGCCTCGTCCTGCGACTCGATTTCGCCGTAGGCAATCGGCTTCACCTCGCGCAGACGCAAGCCCGCTCCGGCCGACGCGCGCGCCTTGGAGACTGCGCGCGCGCGCTCCTCGACGAAGCTGTTCCACTCGCCGCACGCCGAGCACTTGCCCTGCCACTTCGCTTCCTGATGACCGCAATTCTGGCAGACGTAGACCGTCGCCGCCTGTTTAGCCATTCTCGAATACACCTCTTGCTCTAAAGTTAATTTTAATTCGGGAGGTTCTAACGGAGACATTATAACCGGGAGCACGGCCCACGGTCACGGCCGCCGTCAAGAGGTTTTTTAGTCTTCGAGCAGACGCTTGATGCTCTCGGTCGGGCGTCCGAGGACGGCGCGGCGTCCGCGCTCGACGATGGGACGCTGGATGAGGTCGGGGTGCTTGACCATGAGGCGGATGAGCTCGTCGTCCGTCAACTCGCGACGGCCGAGCCCGAGTTCCTTGTAGACGGCCTCGCCCGTCCGCATAAGTTCGCGCGGCGTGATGCCCATCTTCTTAATCAGCTCACGCAGCTTCCGTTCGCCAATCGGCTCGACGTAGTAGTTGACCTTCGCGTATGGGATGCCGCTCTCACGGAGCAGGCGGTCGGCCTCGCGGCACTTCGTTCAAGTCGGCTTCTCGTAGACGGTGATTTTGTCTTCGTCACTCACGGGAAGATTCCTCTGACGCTCGTGGCGTCGGCGACGCGCTGGACGGCGAGGACGTAAGCGCCCGTGCGCATGTCGGTTTCGTGTTGGAGGGCGGTGGCGTGGACGCCGTCGAAGGCCACCTTCATCGTCTGCTCAAGCGTCTCGTTGACCTGCCGCTCCGGCCAGAAGAACGAGTACTGATCCTGCACCCACTCGTAGTAGCTGACGGTGACGCCGCCCGCGTTGGCGAGGATGTCGGGCAGAAGCATGACGCCCCGGTCGAAGAGCACGCGGTCGGCCCCCGGCGTGACCGGCCCGTTCGCAAGCTCCGCGATGATTTTCGTTTTGACGTCGCCGACGTTCGCCATCGTGATGGTGTTTTCGAGCGCCGAGGGGAGCAGGATGTCGCATTCGAGTTCGAGGATTTCGTCTCGGCCCATGGCCTCAGTGTTCGGCAGCCCAGCGACGACGCCCGTCTCCAGCTTGTGACGGCAGGCCGCCTCGGCGTCGATGCCGCCCTCCGAGTAGATTGCGCCGCGCGAGTCGGAGACGGCGATGACGCGCGCGCCGTCCTCGGCGACGAGCCGCGCGATGTTCGCCCCGGCGTTGCCGAACCCGTGGACGACGACGCGCGCCCCTTCGAGCGGGAGGCCGCGCACGCGGCAAGCCTCGCGCAGCACGTAGAGGCAGCCGCGCGCCGTCGCCTCGGCGCGGCCCTTCGAGCCGCCCAGAGAGATTGGCTTGCCCGTGACGACGCCCAGCTCCGTGTGCCCGCGCACCATCGAGATGGTGTCCATAATCCACGCCATCGTCTGCTCGTCGGTGTAGACGTCGGGCGCGGGGATGTCCCGGTCGTGGCCGATGATGGGCGCAATCTCGAAAGCGTAGCGGCGCGTCAGTCTCTCCAACTCGCCGCGCGACATGTTGCGCGGGTCGCAGACGACGCCGCCCTTGCCGCCGCCGTAAGGGATGTTGACGGTCGCGCACTTCCAAGTCATCCACGCGGCGAGCGCCTTGACCTCGTCGAGCGTGACGCCCGGATGAAAACGTATGCCGCCCTTGGCGGGGCCGCGCGCGATGTTGTGCTGGACGCGGTAGCCCTCGAAGACGCGCACCTCGCCGCCGTCCATCTTGACGGGGATGGAGACGATGAGCTGGCGCTTGGCGTTGCTCAAGACCTGACGCATCGACTCGTCGAGATTGAGCAGGTCGGCGGCGCGTTCAAACTGTTGGGTGGCGATCTTGAAGGGGTTGAGCTCTTCCTTGGGCGGGGCGGCGGACGGGCTGACGGTCATAGGCAACGACCTCTCAGAAGTCTTATGCGAAACGTGAAGAGGGAGAACCGGAAACTCGCGCGCCCGACATCCTATTGTTTCGAGGTTCAAAGTTCAAGACTATTTTCTGGAACAGGCGGCGCGCGGCGGTTGTCTAAGTATGCGAGACGACTCCCGAGACCCGTTGGCACCGGCATTTGGGGAGGAACTTAAAACGATGTTCGGTAACCTTGTCGAGTCGGGGTCGCACCTCGAAGACCTGAAGCGCAGAAGCACTTTCTTCGTCGGCACGCTCTGCTTCTACACGCTGCTCGTCGCCGCGTTCGGCGTCGGCAGCATCTACGCCTACAACGCTCGCCTCGACTACAACTCCGACCTCGAAGTCATCTCGCTGATGCGCTTCCCG
>DASUNL010000572.1:0-2109 GCA_036277175.1 Pyrinomonadaceae bacterium
GCCCGTACCGTTCGGTCAACTGCCGCTTCTTATATTGTGCGCTGACGGGGCAGCCCTACACGGTCTTTCGCGGCCACCACCGCACCTCGACTTACTTGGCCGACACGGTGCGGACGGCCGCCAACATCTCGGAGAACTTCAAGGCGGGCGAGACCTACAACATCGGCGGCGCGCACCATCATTCAATCGAGGAACTGTCGGACGTCGTCTTGCGGGTGACAGGGGCGGACTCGTCTCTGGTCGAGCACCGCGAGTCGGAGATACTGACGACGAAAATCAAGCGCGTCGACATCTCGAAGTCGGTGCGCGACCTCGACCACAAGAACAGCTACAGCCTCGAAGACGGCATGCGAATCACGGCCGACTGGATGCGCCAAGTCTATAACCTCAAATAAAGCAGTCAGCGTTCAGCGTTCGGCGTTCAGCTTGTTAGAGAGCGGACGAAGAGTTTTGACGAAACGGAGCGTTGACGCGGCGGCGGACGCCGTGAGCTGAAAGCTGACTGCTGAGTGCTGACAGCTAACTTATGACTAAAGCCTTAGTGACGGGCGGAGCGGGCTTCATCGGCTCGAACGTGGCGCGTCTGCTCTCGGAAGAGGGCTACGACGTGGTCGTTCTCGACAACCTCGTGACCGGCTACCGCGAAAACCTCGACGCGCTGCGGCGCGTCCGCTTGGTCGAGGGCGACGTGCGCGACGCCTCTCTGGTCGAGCGCGCGACCGAGGGAGCGGAGGTCGTCTTTCACTTGGCCGCGTCGGTCGGGAACACGCGCTCGATTGAGAACCCGGTCGAGGACTCGGAGGTCAACGTTATCGGCACGCTGCGCGTGCTCGAAGCCGCGCGGCGCGCGGGCGTGCGCAAGGTCGTCTGCTCCTCGTCGGCGGCCATCTTCGGCGAGCTTAAACATCTGCCTATCGCCGAAGACCACCCGTGCGAGCCTGACACGCCCTACGGCGTCAGTAAACTCGCCGAAGAGAAACAGTGTCTCGCCTATGCGAAGCTCTACGAGTTGGAGGCGGTCTGCCTGCGCTACTTCAACGTCTACGGCGTCAATCAACGCTACGACGCCTACGGCAACGTCATCCCCATCTTCGCCCACCGGATGCTCAGGGGCGAGCCTTTGACCGTCTACGGCGACGGCGAGCAGACGCGCGACTTCGTCAACGTCAGCGACGTTGCGCGCGCCAACCTCGCGGCCTCGCGCGCGGCCGGAGTCTCGGCCGCCTTCAACGTCGCGTCGGGCGAGTCGATTACGGTCAACCGTCTGGTCGAGTTGATGCGCGAGGCGAGCGGTATCGAGGCCGAAGTGGAGCACGCGCCGCCGCGCAAGGGCGACGTCCGTCACAGCCGCGCCGACACGTCGGCCGCGCGCGCGGCGTTCGGCTTCAGCCCCGAAGTCACGCTCGAAGACGGCCTCGGCGAGTACATGGCGTGGGCGCGCACCGCACTCGTCTGAAACGGCCGCGCGCCGTTTAACTTCACCGATGAAGTTCGCTCTCATCTCACATGTGATGCCGCCGTCCTGGTCGGGACAGGCGATGATGCTCGCGCGCCTGCTCGCGCGCATCGACCCGCAAGACTACTGCCTCATCTCGGCGCAAGCGCCCGTCGCCGACGCGGAAGACGCCTTCGCGCAAGCCTTGCCGGCGCGTTACTACCACCTGCCGCACGAGATAATTCTTAACCGAGGGTTTCGCCGCGGCCTTCAGTACGTGCGCCGCTCGGTCAACTTCACGGCCGGAGTCCTCAAAAGAGCGAGGCGCATCGCCGAGATAGTCGAGCGCGAGGGCTGCGGCGCAATCGTCGCCTGCTCGGGCGATTTGGAAGACCTCCCGGCCGCGTACCTCGCGAGCCGTCGCGCGCGCGTGCCGCTCTACCCTTACTACTTCGACTACTACTCGCACCAGTTCGTCGCCCCCGAAGAGCGCGTCATCGCGCAGAGGGTCGAGCGACTCTTCATCACACGCGCGGCGCGCGTCATCTCGACGAACGAGGTCTTGAGCGTTGAGCTGCAACGCCGCTACGGCGTCGAGTCCGAAGTGCTGCACAACCCCTGCGACCTCGAAGAATATGAAGCCCTTGCCGGCGCGCGTGTTGATGAGGGAGACG
>DASUNL010000573.1:0-3758 GCA_036277175.1 Pyrinomonadaceae bacterium
ACGCGCCTTCTGCTAAACTCCCGCCAACTCCGAGTCGCAGACCCTTAGCTTCCGAAGTGAACGCGCAAAAGCTCATCATCCTCGCCGCCGGACTCGTCGCGGGCTTCGCCGCCGGCTTCTTTCTCGCCAACAACGTCAACAGCAAGGAGGCGTCGGCCCTGCGCGCGGAGGTCGCGCGCCTGCGCGCTTCGTCGCCCGACGCGAGCGCGACGGGCGCGGGTCAACAGACGCCCGCCGCGCAGACGCCCACGGGCGAAGACGAAATCCCCAACCTGACGGACGAGCAGTTGCGCACGGCGGTCGCGAAGGCCGACGCCAGCCCCGCCGACGCGCAGTTGCAACGCATCTCCGGACAGGGCCTCTACTTCTACGCGATGCAGAAGGGCAACGCCACGATTCTGCCCGACGCGGCGCGCATCCTCCGGCGCGCGCACGAGGCCGACCCGAAGGACGCGAAGATAACGGTGCTGCTCGCTAACGCCTTGTTCGTGCTTTCGCAGAACGGCGAGCCGGAGCGACTCGCCGACGCGCGCGTCTACTACCAGAAGGCGCTCGCCGTCACGCCCGCCGACGCGGCCGTCCGCACGAGCCTCGGGCGCACGTACTTCTACGCGAAGCCTTCGGACGCGCGCTCGGCCATCCGCGAATACCGCAAGGCGCTCGAAATCGAACCGCGCAACGAGCTGGCGCTCCACGACCTCGCGGCCGCGCTCATCGCGACGGGCGAACTCGACGAGGCCGAGCGTCGCCTCGCCGAGCTTGAGCGCGTTAACCCCGAGGCGGGCGCGCTCGCCAACCTGCGCGCGCAGCTCGCGCAGAAGCGCAACGAGGCGCGGGAGGCCGAGCGGCCGTGACCAAGTGGCTCATCGTGCTCGGCGTCCTGCTGCTCTTGGGCGGCCTCGTCTACTGGCGTCTGCGCCCTTACATCAACCTCGTGCGCCGCTTCTTCGGCGCGGTGCGCGAGGCGCGGCGCGTGGGCGAGCAGAGACAGGCGCGCGGGGCGAGCGACATGCCGGGCCGCGAGCCGCGCCGCGTCGGCGGACGCCTCGCGCGCTGCCCCGTCTGCGGCACTTGGTTTCCGCCCGAGCGCGCCGTCACCTTCCGAGGCGACCCCGCCAAATACTGCTCGCACTCGTGCCTCGAACGCGCCGCCGAACGCCCGCGCCGCACCGGCACGCTAAGGGATTAGCCATGGAGGCACGGAGACACGGAGAAGGAAAAGATACAGAAGGAAGGAAGCTAAGAGGGAGAGTTGAATCGCTCAACTCTCCCTCTTAACTTACTCGTCTTTCCTTTCTTACTTTCTTCTCCGTGCCTCCGTGCCTCCGTGGCTAATCTTTATTCCACGGCCGCCCGTTCGTGCTCGACCTCTTCGGGGAGCGTGTTTCCGGCGTCGCGAACCGCGCGGTCGGTGTCGGTGAAGAAGAGTATCACCATGCCGACGACGAAGAAGAAGATGAGCGAGAAGAGCGCGTAGCGGTAAGAGCCTGTGCGCGCGACGACGATGCTGAAGACGAGCGGCCCCATCCAAGACGTGCCGCGCTCCGACACCTCGTAGATGCCGAAGAACGACGCCTCGCGCCCCTGCGGAATCATTCTTGAGAAGAGCGAGCGCGAGAGCGCCTGCGAGCCGCCGAGCACAATCGCGATGAGCGAACCCATCAGCCACGCCTGCCCCTTCGTCTGGAAGAACGCGAACGCATAGACGACTATCCCGGACCAGATGACGAGCGAGATGAGAATCGCGTTCTTCGTCCCCACCCACGCCGCGATGCGCTCGAAGAGGAGCGACCCGCCGATTGCCATGAACTGCACGAGCAGGAAAATGCCGAGCAGGAACTGCGGGTCTTCCGGCAAGCCGCGCGCGACGAACAACTCCTGCGCCAAGAAGACCGACGCCGCGCCGATGACGGTCTGGATGCCGTCGTTGTAGAAGAGGTAGCCGACGAGGAAGCGGAGCGTTTGTCGCAGACGCTTCAACTCGCGGAACGTCGAGCGCAACTGCGCGAATCCCACCGTCAACAAGTTCTGCCCCGGCGGAATCTCGCGCGCCTGCGCGCGGTTGCGCAAACGCGCGAACGAGAAGAGCGCGAAGACGCCCCACCAGATGCCCGCCGACAGAAGCGAAATCCGCACGGCCAGCCCGCGCGCCTCGCCCTCCGTGTAGCCGTAGGGCGCGAGCAAACTCGGCGCGAGTCCGACGAAGGCGAAGTTTAGGGCGAGCAGCAAGCCGCCTCCGAGGTAGCCGAGCGCGAAGCCTCGGCTCGACACTTTGTCGCGCCTGTCCTCGGTCGTGATTTCGGGGAGGAACGCATGATAGAAAACTATCGCCGCGCCGAAACAGAGGTTCGCGACGATGAAGAGCATGCCGCCCAAGAGGTAGAGCTTGCCCGTCACGAAGAAGAGCAGGCAGGTCGCCGCGACCGCGATGTAGCAGAAGACGGCCATCAGCTTCTTCTTCAAGTTCGTGTAGTCGGCTATCGCGCCGAGGACGGGCAGCAGTAAGACTTGCGAGCCGACGGCGAACGAGACGCAGAGCGTGTAGAACGACTTGGCCGTCACCGCGCCGAGCGGGCCTAGAGTGAAGACGACGCCGTTCTCTCCGACGTCGGCTTGCGCCAGAGCCGTCAGGTACGGGCCGAGGAGCGCGCCGACGACCGTCGTGTAGAAGGCCGAGTTCGCCCAGTCGTAGACCATCCAGCCGAAAATCTCGCGGCGGTCGTTGATGGGGTGGCCGGTCGGCCCGATTTCATATTGCGGCTCGGCGTCGGCGTGTGCGGGGGAGTTCGTCTTTTCCGTCAAAGGGCGGCACCTTTCGCGGTCAGGATTCCGAGAATCGCGGGCGTGATGTCGGCGAGCGTGCGAACGCGCGCAGCCACACTCTCTCGACACGGGCCCCACGCGAGCGTCGGCACGTCGTTCAGAGTGTGGTTGCGCGCCGAGAGGTCTTCGACGTTGCCGTGGTCGCTCGTCAGAATTACGTTCGTCCGTTCGAGGTCGGTTTCCGCGAGCACGGCGCGCACGAAGCGCGCGAGGTTCGACAAGACCTTGAGCGCGCCCTCCATGTTCTGCTCGTGGCCCATGCGGTCGGTGAGGAAGTGCTCGTAGAGCGTGAAGCGGTGCTCGGCGGCGAGGGCGGCGAGTATGCGCCCGGCCTCCTCGGGCGTCCGCAAAGGCACGTCGTACTCGCCGCGCTCGGCCGTCGTGGCGTTCGTGAAGTCGTGAAAGACTGCGCGGCCCGCGCGCAAATCGTCGGCCGTGCGGAAAGCGAGTCCCGCCGACTCGACCGCGACGGTCGTCGCCGAGACCCAGCGCGGGCGCGTCTCGAAGAAGCGGCGCGTGTAGGCGTTGGCGAAGAGATTAGGGCGAACGCCCGCGCGTTCGAGTCGTAAGAAGATTGAGTGCTCGCGGATGATTTCGCGCAGCGCCTCATTCGGGAACCCTTGCTTGTGATAGCCGAGCGTGAGCGGCGCGTTGACGCCCGTCAAAATTGTCGTCTGCCCCGACGCGCTCTGCGGGCGGCCCTCGACGCCGAGGCGCGGGTCTGTGCGCGCGAGTCGGCCGTCGAAGGGAAACTCCGGCTCTTCGTCCTCGAAGACGGCGAGCGGGGCGGCCCGACTGCCGAGCAGGTGGAGCGGGTTCGCCCCGTGGCGCTTGCCGATACCGAGGCCATCAACGAAAATGAGTAGCACGCGCATCTCGCACGGATAAGTAGCATCTGAAGCCGGCCGGAAGCAAGGCCGACGACTATTTCCCGG
>DASUNL010000574.1:0-15452 GCA_036277175.1 Pyrinomonadaceae bacterium
CAAGGACGGGCGGCAGGTCGCCGAGCCGCTCCTTCCAGAAGGCGAGCGACTGCTCAAGCGTCTCGCCCTGAAAGTGTCGGCGCTGCCACGCGGCGAAGTCGGCGTACTGGATGGGCAGCTCCGCGAGCGGCGGCTGCTCGCCGGCGGAGTGGGCCGCATAGAAACGCAGGAAGTCTCGCACGAGCGTTCCTTCCGTCCAGCCGTCATGAACCATGTGATGCTCTGTGAGCACCAGCACGTGTTCCTCTTCGCCGAGCCGCACGAGCAGGACGCGCCACATCGGGCCGTGCTCCAAATCGAACGGCCGCTTCCCTTCCTCCACGATGAGTCGGCCCGCCTCGCTCTCGCGCTCCTCCTCAGGCAGTTCGGTTAAATCGACCAACGGCCAGTCGAACCCCTGTGGCGGGTGGACGACCTGCACCGGCCGCCCTTCGACGAGGTGATAAGTGGTGCGATAGATTTCGTGCCGCCGCAGAACTTCGGCGAAGCTCTGTTTCATCAAGCCGACGTCGAGCCGGCCCTTGATACGCATCGGGATGAGAATGTTGTAGGCGGGGCTGTCGGGGTCGAGTTGGTGCAGGAACCAGAGCCGCTCCTGCGCGAACGAGAGCGGCAGCGGTTCGTCGCGGCTCACGCGCTCGATTTGCGGCTGCCGCCCCTCGACGCCTTCGCCGAGCGCGCGCTCGATGAAGGCCGCGACTCCCTCGACGGTCGGCGCGCCGAAGAAACTCCGCAGGGGGACTTCGACGCCGAAGGCTTCTCGCAAGCGTGTGACGAGCTGCGTCGCCAGCAGCGAGTGGCCGCCTGCGTCGAAGAAGTCCTCTTCGACGCCGACTCTCAAAACGCCCAAGACCTCCGCCCACACGCCCGCGACCAACTCTTCGACCGGCGTGCGCGGCGCGACGTAGACGTCGGCCGCAGCCCCCGACAAGTCGAGCGCGAGCAGAGCGCGCCGGTCAACTTTTCCGTTCGGAGTGAGCGGGAGTGCGTCGAGTGTGACGAAGTGCGACGGAACCATGTGCTCGGGCAGGCGCTCGCGAGCGTAGGCGCGAAGCTCCGCCGCGCCCACTTCACGCGACCCGCCGCCCGTGACGTAGGCCACGAGCCGCGCGTCCGCCTGAGCGTCGCCATCTCCCGCGCTCTCGCGCAACAAGACGACGCACGCCTCGACCGACGGGTGCTCACCTAGCACGGTCTCGACTTCGCCCAGCTCGACACGAACGCCGCGCACCTTCACCTGATGGTCTGCGCGGCCGAGATACTCGATGTCTCCCGTCGGGAGGTGGCGTCCGAGGTCGCCCGTCCGATACAAACGCGCGCCGGGCGCGTTCGCGTGCGGGTTGGGGACGAAACGCTCGGCCGTCAGGTCGGGCCGTTCGAGGTAGCCGCGCGAAAGCCCCTCGCCTCCGACGTAAATCTCCCCGGCGACGCCGACGGGCACGAGTTGCAGGTGTCGGTCGAGGATGAAGACTTCGGTGTTGGCAATCGGCCGGCCGATGGGGACGCTACGCCCTTCGAGCTGCGGCGGCGTCTCGTAGCACGTCGCGTCGGCGCAGACTTCCGAAGAGCCGTAGAGGTTAAGCAGTCGGCGCGTGCGCGACGTGTCGCCCCCGCCTCGCTCGTCGCCCTGCGACTTGAATCGCTCGACCAAGTCGGGCCCGAGCGCCTCGCCGCTGCTCACCCAATGTCGCAGGCGCGGCAGTCGCGCGCCCGCGCCCGCGTCGAGCAGTGCGCGCAGGAGCGACGGCACTAGAACGATGCGCGTCACCGCGCGCTCGGCTAAAACTTCCACGAGACGCGGCGGGTCTTTGACCAACTCGTCGGGGATGATGACGAGCGGCACACCTTGCAAAAGCGGGCCGAAGATTTCCCAAATCGAATCGACGAAGCTGAGCGAGGTCTTCTGACAGCAGATTTCGTCGCGCCCGAACGGGTCGCGCTCCCACATCCATTCAAAGCGGTTGATGCAGGCGCGGTGAATGCCGAGCACGCCTTTGGGCCGCCCCGTCGAGCCCGACGTGTAGATGACGTAGGCGAGGTTTTCCGAGACGGCCGACGGCGTCGGGTTCTCGTCGCTCTCCGACTCGATGCGCTCCCAGTCGGTGTCGAGGCGCACGACCTTCCCCGCGTAGGCGGGCAGCCGTTCGGCCAGACGCTCCTGCGTCAGCAGCACCGACGGCCGCGCGTCTTCGAGCATGAAGGCGATGCGCTCCTGCGGGTAGTTCGGGTCTAAGGGGACGTATGCGCCGCCCGCCTTGTGCACGGCGAAGAGCGCGACGACCATCTCGATTGAACGCTCGACCGAGACGCCGACTCTCACCTCCGGCCCGACGCCGCGCCCGCGCAAGTGGTGCGCGAGTTTGTTGGCGCGGCCGTTCAACTCCGCGAAAGTCACCTGCTCCTCTCCGAACATGAGCGCGACCGCGTCGGGTGTGCGCGCGGTCTGCTCCTCGAAGAGTTCATGGATGCACTTGTCGTGCGCGTAATCGGTGTGGGTGTCGTTCCACTCGACGAGCAGCCGCCGCCGCTCCTCGCCCTTGACCGTCAACGCCTCCGACAGCTTCGCCCGTGGCCTGCCCGCCATCTCCCCGAGCAGTTCCTCATAAGCCCGCGCCAGCTTCTCTATCGTCTCCTGCTCGAACAGCTCGGTGCTGTACTCCAACTCGCCGATTAGCTGCTCGCGCTCTTCGCGTAGCTCTAACGTCAGGTCGAACTTCGCCGTCAGAGTCTCGATGGGCAACGCGCTCAAATGCAGACCTGACAAACTCGCCGTGCTAGCCGGGGTGTTCTGGAAGATGAACATCACTTGGAAGAGCGGCGAGTGGCCGAGATGGCGCGCGGGCTGCAACTCCTCGACCAACTTCTCGAACGGCACGTCCTGATGCGCGTATGCTCCGAGCGCAGACTCGCGCACGCGGCCCAACAGCTCGACGAAGGTCGGGTCGCCGGAGAGGTCGGCGCGCATCGCCAGCGTGTTGACGAAGAACCCGATGAGGCCCTCGACTTCCGCCCGGTTGCGGCCCGCGATCGGAGTGCCGACGACGACATCGTCTTGCCCGCTGTAGCGCGAGAGCAGGACTTGGAAGGCCGCGAGCAGCGTCATGAAGAGCGTCACGCCTTCGCGCTGGCTCAAAGCTCTCAGTTGCGCGGTCAGTTCGGGCGGAAGCTTGAATGCGTTCCTTGCGCCTCGGAAGGTTTGGACGGAGGGGCGCGAGTGGTCGGTCGGGAGTTCGAGCACCGGCGGCGCGCCCGCAAGCTGTTTGCGCCAGTAGTCGAGATGGCCCTCAAGCACCTCGCCTTGCAGCCACCCCCTCTGCCAGACGGCGAAGTCCGCGTACTGAATCTCAAGTTCCGGCAAAGGGGACGGCCGACCGTTTGAGTAAGCTTCGTAGAGCGCGCCCACTTCCGCGACGAGCACGCCGAGCGACCAGCCGTCCGAGACGATGTGGTGCATCGTCCACAGCAAAACGTGCTCATCCTCTGCGAGCCGAAGCAGCGACGCCCTCACCAGCGGGCCCCGCGCCAAGTCGAACGGCCGCGCGGCCTCCTCGGCCGTCAGCTCACGCACTCGCGCCTCGCGCGCCGCCCCTTCCAAGTGACTCAGGTCGTCGAGCCGCAGTTGCAACCGCGCCGCGTCGGAGATTGCCTGCGCGGGCCGCCCTTCGATGACGGGGAAGGTGGTGCGAAGCGACTCGTGGCGTCGGACGACCTCGTCCAAAGTCATGCTTAAAGCGTCCACGTCGAGCGCACCGCGCAGGCGGAGGGCTGCGGGCATGTTGTAGAGAGCGCTGCCCGGCTCCAAGCGGTCGAGGAACCACAGACGCTCCTGCGCGAAGGAGAGCGGCAACGCCTCGTCCCTCGGCGCGCGCACTATCGCGGCGGGCGACGCTGTCCCGGCCCCTATCTCACGTTTGACGCGCGTAGCGAGTTCGGCGACGGTCGGCGACTCGAAGACGGCGCGCAGCGGTAGGTCAACGCCCAACGCCTCGCGGACGCCCGAGACGAGCTGCGTGGCTAAGAGCGAGTGGCCGCCCAGCTCGAAGAAGTTCTCGTTCACGCCGACCTTCTCAAGCCCGAGCAGACGCGACCAGACGCCCGCGAGCACCCCCTCCACGGGAGTCCTCGCCCCTACATACTCCACACGCATCGTCCCCTCGGACGGCTTCGGCAGCGCCTTGCGGTCGACCTTCCCGTTGGGCGTCAAAGGCATCGCATCGAGCGTGACGAAGGCCGTGGGCACCATGTACTCCGGCAGACGCCCCTTCAAGTGCGCCCTCAACTCCGCCGCGCTCAACTCCGCCGCGAGCGCGCCTTCGCCTTTCTCCTCGGCCACGACGTAAGCGACGAGCCGCTTGTCGCCCCCCTCGAACTCCCGCGCGACGACGACGCACTCGCGCACCGCCTCGTGCTCGGCGAGCGCAGACTCGACTTCGCCCAACTCGATGCGGAAGCCGCGCACCTTCACCTGATGGTCGGCCCGCCCCATGAACTCCATTCGCCCGTCGGGCAGATACCTCACCACGTCGCCCGTCCGGTAGAGGCGACCGCCCGGCGTGTGCGCGAACGGGTCGGGCACGAACCTCTCGGCCGTCAAGTCGGGTCGGTTCAGGTAGCCGCGCGCGAGGCCGTCGCCGCCGAGGTACAACTCCCCGGCCACGCCCACGGGCACGAGACTCATCCTCGCATCTAAGACGTAGGCCCTCGTGTTCGAGATGGGACGCCCAATCGTCGGCTCACAACCTCTGTTCACCAACTCCCAAGTCGAGTAGGTCGTGTCCTCCGTCGGCCCGTAGAGGTTGTAGACCCTCGCCGCGCCGGCCGCGTATGTGCCCTCCGCCAGAGCGCGCGTCAGCGGCTCGCCCGCGAGGTTGACAACCTCCAATCCCCCCGGCACGTCGCCGGCCCGCAGCAGTTCCGCCATTGCCGACGGCACGGTGTTGACGAGCGTCACCTTGTGCCGCGTGGCGACGGCCGCCAGCGAGAGCGCCGAGTCGGCGACGAGCACGCAGCCACCACTAGCGAGCGTGACGAAGAGCTCGAAGACCGAGAGGTCGAAGCTGAGCGAGGTCGCGGCCAGCACGCCGCGCAACTGCCCTGCGTCGTAGACCGACAGCGCCCACGAGACAAGCGCGGCCGCGCTACGGTGCGCGATGGCGACGCCCTTGGGCCTGCCCGTCGAGCCCGACGTGTAGATGACGTAGGCGAGGTTTTCGGCCGTCACGCCGGACGCGGGGGGCGTGTCGGGGTGTGCGGCGATTTGCTCCGAGTCCGCGTCAACGCGGACGACGGAGAGCGCGGCCGCGCCGAGCAGGTCGGCCAGAGACTCCCGCGTGAGCAGAGACTCCTGCGTGATGAGGACGCCCGCGCGCGCGTCTTCGAGCGTGAAGCGCAGACGCTCCTGCGGGTACGCCGGGTCGAGCGGCACGTATGCGCCGCCCGCCTTGAGGACGGCCAGCACCGAGACGACCATCTGCTCGTTGCGTTCGAGCAGCACGCCGACGAGCGACTCGCGCCCGACGCCGAGTGAGCGGAGGTGTTGCGCGAGTCGGTTCGCGCGCTCGTCCAGTTCGCGGTAGGTGAGCGTCACATCACCGAAGGCGACGGCCGCTGCGCTGGGCGTGCGCTGGGCCTGCTGCTCGAATAGCTCGTGGATGCACACGTCGCTCGCGTAATCGGCCTCCGTGTCGTTCCACTCGACGAGCAGCCGCCGCCGCTCCTCGCCCTTGACCGCCAAAGCCTCCGACAGCTTCGCCCGTGGCTTGTCCGCCACTTCCCCAAGCAATCGCTCATAGGCCCGCGCGAGCCTCTCGGCCGTCCCGCGCTCGAATAGCTCGACGCTGTACTCCAACTCGCCGGTGAGCGCGCCGCCGTCCTCGCGCAGCTCAAGCGTCAGGTCGAACTTCGCCGACTGCGTCTCGACCGGGAGCGCGTTCACGCTCAGTCCCGACAGTTGCGCCGATCTCGCCGGGGTGTTCTGGAAGATGAACATCACTTGGAAGAGCGGCGAGTGGCCGAGGTGGCGCGCGGGCTGCAACTCCTCGACCAGCTTCTCGAACGGCACGTCCTGATGCGCGTATGCGCCGAGCGCAGACTCGCGCACGCGGCCGAGCAACTCAGCGAAAGTCGGGTCGCCGGAGAGGTCGGCGCGCATCGCCAGCGTGTTGACGAAGAACCCGATGAGGCCCTCGACTTCCGCACGGTTGCGGCCCGCGATGGGAGTGCCGACGACTATGTCTTCTTGCCCGCTGTAGCGCGAGAGCAATACTTGGAAGGCGGCGAGCAGCGTCATGAAGAGCGTCACGCCTTCGCGGTTGCTCAGCTGCTTGAGCATGCGCAGTTGTGTCGCGCTCAGACGCAAGGGGACTTTCTCGCCGCGCGAGATGCCCGACGCCGGGCGCGGGTGGTCGGTCGGCAGTTGCAGCACGGGCGGGCTTCCGCCGAGTTGACTCTTCCAGTATGAGAGTTGGTCTTCGAGCACCTTGCCGCGTAGCCACTCGCGCTGCCAGACGGCGAAGTCCGCGTACTGAATCTCAAGCTCCGGCAAAGGCGACGGACGGCCGTTGGTATAAGCCTCGTAGAGCGCGCCCACTTCCGCGACGAGCACGCCGAGCGACCAACCGTCCGAGACGATGTGGTGCATCGTGAAGAGGAGCGCGTGCTCGTCGTCCTGCAAGCGCACAAGCGTCGCGCGCACGAGCGGCCCCTTCTCAAAGTCGAAGGGCAGGCGCGCCTCCCGCGTGGTCAATCGCTCGACCTCGGCCGCGCGCTCGGCCTCCGGCGTGCCGCTCAGGTCAATGACCGGAAGCGGCACGGTTCGGAACTGCGCGATGACTTGCATGGGCCGCCCGTCGACGAGGCTGAAGGTCGTCCGCAGAACCTCGTGGCGGCGGACGATTTCGTTAATCGCGCTCTCAAGCGCCGAGACGTTCAGTTGGCCTTGCAGGCGCATCGCCCCGGCGATGTTGTAAGCCGCGCTGTCCGGCTCTAGCTGTTGCAGAAACCAGAGCCGCTCTTGTGCGAACGAGAGCGGAAACACGTCGGGCTCGCCGCCGTCTTCCTGAAGCAGCAGCTCGATAAGCTCCTGCTTTTCGGGCGTCAGCCCGCCCACACGCTCCGAATGATTTTTGTTGTCCGGTCTCTCTTTTTCCATGACGAATTGAGCCTGCTTGTTTCGCGCGGCGCGGGGACGTTCAGACGAGCAGGGCTTGCGCCATCTGCGCGGCGAGGGCCGCGTCGCCGCTGATGTGCATTCTGCCCTGCTGCAAAGCCTCGGCCGGGTTGAGTTCTCCGTTGACGACACGCAGCAGGTCGTCGGAAGAGACGTTAATCACACACGTCGTCGGGGCGTCGCCCGCCGAAATCTGCCCGCCCGCCTTCGACAGGTCGAGCAGCCAAGTGCCGCCGCCCGTGCCCGTCACGACGAACTTGAAGGATGCGCCGATGCCGCGTAAGTGTTCGCCGCGCCGCTCCAACAACGCCGGCAGGCGGGCGTTGAAAAACTCTTCGGCGTTGGCGACGACCTCGCGACTCTTCGCGGGCGCGGGTTCGACGGAGCGTGTCAGCGCACGCTCCCAGCCCGGCCCGGCCGCCGGGTAGTCGAGTTCCGCGAGCAGTGCGTTCATCCTCTCGGTCAGGTGCGGCGGTATCATCTCGCGGTTGACGCGCGCGCCACGGCCGAGCGACTTGCTGTGAATCTCTCTGGAGAGCAGCACCTTTTCGTCGCCGGGCGCGCGCCCACGGTCGTGCGGCGTGGTGAAGACTTTTTCCACCAGCGCGTCGTCCCACGCGACGCCGAGAAACTCGAACATCGGCCTGAGCGTCGCCGCCGGATTCAAGACCAGAGACTCGTACTTGACCCGCAAACACTGTGCGCCGAGCCGTCGTTCGAGGGCGAGCATCTTCGTCGTCTTCTCGACCCAACTGTCTACGAAGACGGCGACGTGGTTATTTTCGTTGCGCGCGTAGAAGGGCAACTCCGCCGTCAGTCCGAGTTGCGCGGCTTCGAGGCACGACTGAACCACGTCCAGACAGTGACGGTAGAGGCAGATGTATTTCGCGTCCGGGTAGATGTTCACCAGCGCGTGAAGAAAGTCGACGTTCTTCGGCGTCTTCTCGCACCACATCCGCTTGCCCTTGCCGCGCGCGTAGGTGTCCATCAGGTCGTCGATAATCTCTCGGACTTTGGCGCGGACGAGGCGTTGCCGCTCGAAGGGGTCGGCGGTGTCCGTGACCGCGCCGAGCGTCATCTCGACCGTCTGTGTAAAGAGCGAGCAGAGTCGCCCGATATACAACTCGCCGGGGCTGCAAAGCTCCGGGTGCGTGTCGATGATGTAGCGCAACAGGGTCGAGCCCGTGCGGATGTGCGAGAGGATGAAGGACGGGGCGCTCGCGTTCGTTTGCTGCATGGTGTTCACTTGGCTCTCCCTTCACCCGCCATCGCTCCCTGCGCGACGCGCTGGGACGGACGCACGCATGGCCGAGGCGGATGAGATGGCTTATCGAGTTTCGACCGGGAGATGTCGTGTGAGGAGGCTATAACGAAAGAGACGAAAACGACCTTGCGAAGAAGGTCGTTTTCGTCCTGATGCTCTGAGAGTGGCGTCTGTCTTTACTGCCTCTAAGGTCTGCGAACTTCGGCGTCCGCAGGGCGTTGATTAAAAGTCGCGCTTAGGGTTGGCGGCGCTTGCGTCCGCCCTTCTCGCCGAGCACCTTCTTGCTGTTCAAGCGCCAGCTTGCGCGCTCGCGCAATGATGCGTCCGGGTCGCTGCTCTCCACGCCGCGAAGAAACGCGACGACCTCTTCCTGATTCCTGCGCTTCGGCGAGGCGTCGATGATCTCGGCCTTCAACTCTCCGTCCTCGACCGCGTCGTAGAGTTGCCGCAAGCTGACTGAGTCGGCAGCCCCGCGCGCATTCGCCCCGCCCTTGAGCAGCGTGCGGACGGCGAGCTTTCTGACCTCGCGCGGCTGTCCGTCGTCGCGCGCGACGCCTAGCACGAACGAAGACTCGCCCGCCGTGCGTCCGAGCCAAGAGACGGCGCGAAGTCGCGAGCCCGTCGCGTTCGCGCCGCGCGCCAACTCTCTGAGGAGCGAAGTGACCCGGCCGCCCGGCTCGTCTTCGTGCAAAGCGACGGCGTCCGTCAAACGGGCCGCCACGTCCTCTCTTCGTCTTTCCGCTTTGACGCTGGTGTCGCTCGTCTCAATCAGTCGGCGGAGCAGCGAAAAACTCTCGTCGCCCCCGGCCTCGCCCAGCCAATAAACTCGCTCGCCGTCGGCGACGCTGACGCGCTGCCGGCTCGCGTCACTGAGTTCGGCGCGCACGGGCGCGGGGTCGCTCACGCCCGGCTCGTAGAGTAGAAAGAGCGCGGCGCGCGTGCCGACGGGCGTCTGCCCGCCGCCTTGCGGCCGCGCGGCGTCGTAATTATCGAAGACCGGGCCGGTCACGCCGCGCGCGTCGCTGATGACGACGCCGGGTCGCAGCGGGAAAGAATAGGCGACCCAATAACGCGCCCCGCCCGCGCGCCCTTGCCTGAAGGACTCTTGCAGACGATTCTCCAACGTCGTTCCGGACACGTTGATGAAACCCCGGTTCTGAGCTACGGCAACGCCGATAAAGGTGACGACAAAGATTCCGACGACCAGCGCGCTCTTCTTAAACATTCGGATAACCCCCCATTCAGATTTCCCGCCGCGCCGACGACGAGGCCGCGCGGGCGATTCGCGGGCCGCCGACTCGCGCCGTTACGACGATGTCGTCATCGTCAACACAAACGCGGCGGCCCTTTTTGCATCGTTGAGGGTTAGTGACATCCGGCGGAGAAAAGTTGCAACGCCGAGCCGGGGCGATGCACGTTCGCGCGCCCGAAGGCGTTTATCGACGCGGACGACTCAGGTTGTTGCGGCCCCGGCCTGCGCGCGTCCGCCGAGCAGAATCTCTTTGTGGCCGTAGAGCCTCTCGGACTCGATGCCGCGCGCGCGGCAGTCGGCGACGAGCTTGTTCGACTCGACAATCGGGTGCGACTCGTCCGTGTACTGTATGGAGGTCAGGAACGTAAGCCACGGCTCCTGCCCCATCGCGTACACGTAGACGTGTTTCGGATTGAGCTTTTCGATAATGCCGATGCCCTTCGCGTGGTCTGAGCCGTCGAGCCTGCGCGACTGGTCTATCTTTCGCGGAATCGGCCGCGTGATGAGCGGCCCGTAAAGCCAAGAGAGCGGCCCGCCGTCGCACTCCATGCCGAGAAACATCGCGTCGATGTCGCCGACGGCGCGGTGGATGTGGTCGTAGAGGCGCGGCTCGATGTTGTTCGAGTCGGCGCAGCAGAGGACGGACTGGCCGCCCATCCGAACCAGATGAGCCATCTTCGTCCTGATGTTTAAGTCGGCGTGCTCGCCGAGGAACGGCAAACCCGTAATCGAACCGCCCTCGATTTCGACCGTCTCCATCTCGTCGAGCTCGCGCACGTTCTTAAAGCCGAGACGCTGAAGGACGAGTTTGAGCGACGGGTCGGCGAGTCCGCCGCCGTTGTTCTTCGGCACGATGACGCTGCCGGTCTTGTGCCGCAACTGTAAAAGCGTCTCGAACACGCAGTGGTCTTGGTGGTTGTGCGTGATGACGACGTAGTCAATCTTCTCCGGCAAATCGGCGAACGTGTAGCGCGGCACGTCGCTCGGGTAGCTGTAGCTGACGAGCGGGTCGATGAGGACGCTCGTGCCCGCCGATTCAATCAACACGCAGGCGTGGTTGAGGTAGCGCACACGGACGTTCTTCTCCGCGTAACGGTCGGCGGCGGGCGGCGCTTCGGTCGTGAAGAAGGAGGCGAACAACTCCTCTTCTTCGGGCGGGACGCGAAGTAGCTCGCGGATTCTGTCTAGCGGCTGCGCGACCTCCTTCATGCGAAACAGCTCCGACCACTCTTCCGCGCGGAAGGGGATGTTCAGGTGGAGACTGCCCGCGCCCTTGAGGCTCGGCGTGCTGAGCGCGAACGGCCGCTCGTCCTCTTCGACCAGAGAGAGCGCGACGCTCTGCGCCGACTCGTCGTAGTAAGGGCTTTCGTAGAGCAGCCCCTCGATGAAGCGTATCGAAGCGTTGTTGTTGAGGTCGTAAACCAGCTCGACGTAACCGCGCAGAGCTTCCGGCACACGCTCGTAGAGCGGTTCGAGCGAAGAGCCGTCGGCCTCGCCCGCGAGCATCTCGTTGACGACCTGCACGGCCCGCGCGAACTCAAGGAGCGGCGCGCTCTCACGAGTCGTCCGCTCGATGAGAGCCTTGATGTCGGCCGTGCGGCTTTCGTCGTAGTTGATGAAGGGGCCGCCGCGCATCGCCGGGTTCTTCAGCGCCGAGACGTGAATCTGCGGCGAGGCCGCGAAAGACTGCATTATCTTGAGGTGCGAGTTCGCCACATACATCGCGGCCGTCGCCGGGGCGATGAGGCACGACCACGCATACCACTGGTTGAAGAGAGGCTCAACTTTGACGCTCTGCCTCAGATAGACTTTTTCACTCGCCATCGTTCACCTCTTGTTAGGGAGAGGGATTGCGACCGACCGGGCGGAGGCTTGCGGCTTCGGGAGAGGCGTGGGGCAGGGGCCGAGCGGGCGCGTTCAAAACTTGTAAGACTTGCTCACCAGCGTCGAATCCGTGAACGGCAGAGGTCGCGGAATCATCTCGGCCGGACGAGTTCTGAACGCTTGATTCTGAATCTCCGGCAGACCGTACGTCTGGTCGACGACCCTGAGCGCGAGCGGCTCGGAAGTCTTAAGCTCCGCCGTCAGCTCGACGCCCTCCGCCGGCGGCGCGTAAAAGCGCATGCTCCAACGGGCCTGCTGATTCTGCGCTGCCGGCGGCCTCGGGGCTTCGGCGCGCTGCCCGTTGACGGTCACGCTCTGGACTTCGGCGCGCGAGTCGACGAACAACGAAAGCACGCTCGCCTGTCGGGCCGAGTTGAGACGCAAGCGGACGGTTCTCACGTCGCCGCTCGTCGTGTCGTCCAACAAACTTATCTCGGGCGGCGTGAGTTGCGTCGCGGGCGCGGCGCTCTGCAAAAATGCCATCGGTGCGGCGCTCTGAAAAAAGTCCGGCAGCGGCGCGCGCTTGGCGTCCGTCAAAAATTGGCGCGTCCACTCATCCTGCCCGCCGTCCGCAGACGCCCACACGGCATTGCCCGTGTCGGCGTTCAAGCCGTAGAAGATACTGTTGACTTTCGGGCGCGACGGGCCGCCCCTCCCCGTGAACGTCGCGGTCAGAATCAGGACGAGTCCGACCACGGCCAAGACGGCGGCCGGTCGCCATTTTCTTAGCGAGGCGATGAAGCTCAACTGCGGGAGCAGAAGCCCGAAGAGGAGCGCAGTCAAGACTATCAGCGGGGCGACGAATGAGAGCGTCAGGCCGTGGAAGATGAGATAGAGGTTTGGGACGACCAGCACGAGCGCCGGGATGGCGCACAAGTTGACGAGCAGCAGCGACAGAGGCGAAAACTCTCTCTCCTTCTCGGCGAAGATTAAGACCGCCAGCGCGGCGAGTCCGAACAGTAGCGGCCACATGAAAATGAAGCTGGCCCCCGGCACGTAAAGCGCAGTCACGATCATCAACAGAACCCACCAGACGCCCGCCCCGGCCGTCAGGTTTTGCAGACTCACTCGCCTGTGAAACGCCGCGTAGACGGCCGAAGTTATCGCGAGCGCCAGCACGACGAAGCCTATCAAGTAGAGACCGCCGTTATACGTCGTGCCGTTCGGCAAGCTTTCGGGCCGCGCGCCGAAACCGCTGACAACGCGCCAGAGGAGCGTCACGATGCCCGCGCTCACGGCCGCGCTCACGAGTTGGGCCAAAAACCCGAGGCCGAGGCCCGCCGCCGTCAAACGCTTTCTTCTGAAACCCATTACCACGAGGCCGACGAAGAGAAGCGTGATGAGCGCGACGAGCGGAAGAACCCAGTTGTACGAGTAGTGGAAGAGGACTCGGCCGAAGAGGTCGAAGTAGACGGCATTGACCTCTCTCCGGTCGGCCAAATCGATGTTTCCGAAATGGCGTGCCAACGCTAGAGCGTATGAGCCGTCGTGCTGGAGGCTGTTCTGATTTATCCGGTCGAAGCTGTCGAGCAGCGTGTGGTAGTGCGTTAAGCCCTCGATGTAAGCGACGTTGAACCCGGCCATCCCGGCGCGCTTAAAAGCGCTCAAGTCCGTATCGTTCGGCAGCAGCCGGTAGATTTCGTAAGCGAGCGAACTGGCGACGGGCCTCGGGGAGGCTTTCGCGAACTCCCTGATGAGCCACCCGTTATTGTCGCTCGTCTCAAACATGATGGCCGGGCCGCCGTTGCCGCGCGCCTCGAAATTGACCACCACGCCCGCGTCCTTCGCCCAAGGGTGCTGCGCGGCGAACGCTTCGGCACCGAGCAGGCCCGGCTCCTCGCCGTCGGTGAAGAGAAAGATGACGTCGTTTTTAAGCGGCGGCGCGGCGCGTAGCGCGCGGAGGCTTTCGAGCAGCGTGACGACGCCTGAGCCGTCGTCGCTCGCGCCCTGAGACGTGGGCGCGGAGTCGTAATGGGCGACGAGCATCACGGCCTTCGTCGCGCCGGTTCCTCTGAGGCGCGCGACGACGTTGTTGACCGTCCCGGCGCGGAGTTGGCTGCCCGCCCGGTGGTTGACGGCCGTCGCGCTTTGGATTTCCGGCGTCAGCCCGGCCTTCGTCAGTTCGCCGCTGATGTAATCGCGCACCGCCGCATGCTCGGCAGTGCCCATCGGGTGCGGCTTGCGCGAGATGACTTCAAGATGTCTGAGTGCGCGCGCCGCCGAGAACTCATTTTCAGGCGCGTCAGCGGGGAGCGCGGCGGGCGGGCGCTGCATGTAGAGGCTCAGGAAGAGAATCAGCGCGAGGAACAGGAGAGTTCCGACGCGGGCCAGTTGATTGCTCTTGAGCGTAGGGACGGCGGCGCTCGTCTCCGTGCTCTTTTCCGTCTCGGCGGGCGCGTAAGCTTGCGTCATGGCGACCTCTGGCGGGACTAAGTTAAGTCCTGACTTTCAAAGTGCGGTTTAAACGCGAAGGATGAAGTGACGGCCCCCTTAAACTGCAACCCGCAGGTGATTCGACCTTTATACACAGCGTTGGCGTAAACGCTTTTCTGTTGTGCGGGTCGTCAAATTGACCTATAATGCGGCCTGTCGAGGCGATGCATCCTCTGCACTAACAGAGGTTGTGTTGTCCGCACGGGGCTCCGTCGCCGCCTGCAAGCGGCGACGGGGCCTTCCTCATTTCCGCCCCGCCCGAACTCTCACGACTCGCCGCCTCAAATAACGCCGCCACCCCGGCAGGACAAACTCCCATACGGCTTAACTTAAGACGCCCGACTGATGAAGTTCCTTCGTAATTGCTTGAAGCAGCATCGGCCGGGCCGTGTTGATGAGGAAGTGGCCGCCGGGGAACATGCGCAGGGTGAATGGCCCGCTGGTCTCTTCGCGCCACGCCTCTAAATCCTGTCGAGTCACGTCCGGGTCTTGGATACCGCCCATCGCCGAAATCGGACAGTCGAGCGGCCGCCCCGCTTGGTATTCGTAGGTTTGAATCGTCTCGAAATCCGCGCGGAGGATCGGAATCATCATCTGCATCAGCTCGGGATGGTCTAAGACCTCCTGAGGCGTGCCGTTTAGGCGGCGCAGCTCTTCAATGAATTCCGGTTCCGGCAGGTCGTAGGTTCTTTTGTCCGCGTCGGGAACCTGCGGCGCGCTGCGCCCCGAAACGAACAGGTGCGACGGCACTTTCCCATGCTCACGCCCTAAAAATCTGGCGAGCTCAAAGCCGATGAGCGCCCCCATGCTGTGTCCGAAGATGGCGAACGGCTTATCGAGGAGCGGCGTAATCGCTCCGGCAATCGCCTCGACGAGCGGGGCCATGCGTGTCGCGGGAGCCTCGCGCAGACGGTTGCCCCTGCCGGGTAGCTGAATCGGACAGACCTCGACTTTCGCAGGGAGGTGTTCGGCCCAATCGCGGTAGATGTACGCGCCGCCGCCCGCGTAAGGCAGGCAGAATAGACGCAAAGCTGCTTGAGCGGCCGGCCTCTGCCGCACCACCCATTGACTCGTCCCGGCTGCCATACGCTCGCTCGTCGCCATCTACTTATAACCGTCCTTAGACTTGCCGAACCTTAATTTAAGACAAAGCTACCGCACTTCGTACTAAGTACGACCCGCTTCTCCCAAGTTTTGGAGCGCCTCAGAACGCGGGCGTCGCCGACAACGGGGCGACCGCTTCACAACACGCGAACCTGAGCGCCTCTTAGAGGGGCATCGGATAAGTTGGGGGAGCTTATTGTGGTCTTCGAGTCGCCCAGCGCGTCGGTAAAACCTCGCGCTACAAAGCTTCAGGCAATCTTTTTGATGAGCGACTCGTCCACCAGCACATGACTCTGGAAATTGACGGCCGTCAGAAGCACCTGTACACGCTCGCTGTTCTTCAGCCC
>DASUNL010000575.1:0-6162 GCA_036277175.1 Pyrinomonadaceae bacterium
GACTTCATCCACTGCACCAGCCACACTTTGCACCTCGCGTCGGACGGCTCGCGGCCCGCGCGCGCGCGCGCCGCCCCGACAGACTAAATTAGTGTTGACTCCGCCGCAAACGTGGAGTAATACTTGCGGCTCAATTCGGCGCTCCAACGCGAGCGCCACGTAACGCGACCTGACCGGCGGGGCCACCCCCCGCCCGCGCATACCGTCAGCACGCCGCGCCGCGAGCCGCAAGACGTCGTCGGGCCACGCGCCCAAGCCCCTCGCGCAAAAGATGTTCGCCCCGACCCGACAGCCTCGTCACCTCTTCACACTCGCTTGCCTCCTCGCGTCATTATGTCTGCTCGCCGCGTCAACGTCGGCGCAGCCCGCCGTCGTCATTGACGACGAAGAGACGCGCGACGGGCGTCGTCTCCCCGTGCTGTCGCGAACCAAGCTGCTTGAGCGCGCGGCGACGCCCGAGACGTTCGACGGCGAGCAGCGACTCCGCTGGGTGTGGCACTACACGCACGAGAGCGAGGTCGCCTACCTGCGCCTCCACGTCTTCGCCGAGTGCCACAAGCCCGGAGACACTTGGGAGCTCATCATCTACGACGGCGCGAACCGCGTCGCCGACCGCCTGACGGCCCTCTCGTTCGCGGGGCTGCCCGCCGGGACGGGCGTGTGGACGAAGATTATTCGCGGCCGTGCGGCGCGCGTCGAGCTGCAATCGGAGACGAAGCCGGCGGGCCTGCGCGTGCGCATCGACCGCCTCAACTTCTTCCACGGCGAGCCGCAGCCGAAGGCCATCACGACCGGCTCGGACGACATGAAAGACCTCGCACGCAACTACCGCCCGCCGCACCGCTACTACAACTACGGGCGCGCGGTCGCCGCGCTCTTCTTCCTCAACGCCGAAGACCAATCGGAGGCCAACTGCACGGGCTTCCTCGTCGCCCCCGACCTCTTACTGACGAACCATCACTGCATCTCGCAGCCGTGGCAACTGCGCTCGGCCGAAGTCCGTTTCGGCTGGGAGACGGACGGGCAGCCGGAGTCGGTCGCAATCTCGGAGATAGTCCTGCCCGACGGCGCGCTCGACTTCTCGCTCCTGCGTCTTGAGCGCGAGGTGACGGCGTGGCCGGTGGCGAAGTTGGGCGCGGGCGCGGTCGCGGTCAGACGCGGGCAGCCGCTCGTCGCCATCCAGCACCCTTCGGCGAGCCTCAAGCTCATCTCGGTCAAGGACTGCAAGGTCGAGCGCGAGCAGGCGCGCGGCGAGGGCACGGAGCTGACGGACTTCTACCACCTCTGCGACACGGGCACGGGCAGCTCCGGCGCGCCCGTCCTCGACGAGTCGGACGGCACGGTCGTCGGCCTCCACCACCTCGGCGACTACAGCCGCGACGGCCGCTGGGGTCGCAACCGCGCCGTCCGCATCGACCTCGTGCTAGACAGCATCCGACGTCACGACGAGAACCTCTACAAGCGAATCGTCACGCCTAGCCCCTGACGCGCGCGGGCGAGAACGAGGGGGCGGGTGACCGTGAAGTTTACGGGAGACAAGGCCATGAGATTTACCAAACCAAAGGGCGACGACAACCTTCACGCGCGGCTTCGACTTCGACCTCGACTTCGACCTCGGCTTCGGCTTCGACTCGCGTCGCTGCTTCTGCTCATGTTCGCGGGGGCGGGCGACGCTTCGGCTCAAGACATTACGACGGCCGCCCCGCGCCGCGCGCTCGCCGACATGATAGTCGTCTCCGACAGCACGGGCGTCGTCGTCTACGCGGCCGACGCGGCGTCGGGCGAGATTCTCTTTTACCGCCCGGCGTCCGAGTCGGTCGGGAGCCGCACGGGCTACGACGCCTTCAAGCCCCTCTACAAGTCCGCGACCTACCGCTCGCCCTCCGCGCTCGCCTATGCCGACGGCAAACTCATCGTCGCCGACGCGCGCTCAAGCGCGGTCTACGAGCTAACCTTGGACACGATGGAGGAGCGTCTGCTCCTGCAAGAGAACAAGGCGACGCCGGGCGCACCGGTCGGCGTCGCGGCCTCGTCGCACGGCCGCCTCGCCGTCGGCTACAGCGGGTATCTGAGCGCCGTCATCTACGACGGACGCGAGGCCAGCCCCTCAATCGTCGCGGCGGCCGGCCCCGTCAGCAACCCGGCCCGACTCGCCTTCGGCAGCAACTCTCTCATGATTCTCAACCGCGAAAGCGGTGTGCTCTACGAAGTGCCCGTCGCCTCGCCCACGCCGAGCCAGCCCGCCGGTCAAGCCGCGCAGCAGACCGCACAACAAGTCGTGCAACAGACCGCAGAGCCGTCGAACATCTTGCAGCAGGCAAGCCCCCTGACGCTGCCCACGCAACTCTTCGACAGCGCGGGCGCGGTCAAAGACTTCGCCGTCCACGACGGCGTCGTCTACTTCGCCGGGGCGCGCGGCCTAAGCGCCATCAGGCGCGAAGACCTCGCGCGCCAGCCGGGCCTCGGACAGAGGGTCTTCATCGACCACACGACGCGCGAGATTTCGGTCGACCGGGTGGCGGTCGCCGAGAACTACCTCGTCGCCTCCGACGACGAGAGCGAGAGCCTCTGGGTGAGGACGCGCCCCTCTTCCGTCAGCCACCTCCAAGCGGCCGGCGAACATCTGTTCTGGCTCGACTCGGTCTCGAAGAAGATTTACCGCGCGCCGCGCGTCGGGCACGCGCAGGCCAACGCGCAGCAGACGACAGCGGGGGGCGGCCACGAAGTCGTCTGGGACGGCGCGCCCTTGCGCGACCCCGTCGCGCTCGCGGCCGACCTCGCCGGAAACGTCTACGTCCTCGACCAGTCGGGGCCGGCCGTCTACGTCATGCGGAGCGGCGGGCGCAGACTTCAACCCGTCCGCGTCGGCGCGCCGCTTCAGAGGCCGAACAGCATCGCCGCCTTCGGCGACTGGCTCTACATCTCCGACGCCGAGGCCAAAGCCATCTTCAGCCTCAACCTCGCGCGCGGCGAGATAATCAAGGAGTACTCCGAGCGCCTGCCCGTCTTCCCCGACCGCCTCATCTACGCCGGAGGCAATCTGGTCGCGGTCAACACCGCGCGGAAGATTCTCTACCGCTTCGTCGTGCGCGAGGACGAGCACGCGGGGGACGCCGACGACAAAGCACCCGCGAAGACGGCCGCCGAGGCGGGCGCGAAGACGGTCTTGAAGACGGCCGCGCGGACGGGCATCCACCGGACACTCTTCCGCGCCGAGGAGGTCGACTTCAGCGACGCGATTCGCGAAGTCACCGACGTCGCCTTAAGCGACTTCGTGCTCTACTTCCTCGACACGACGACGGGCCGCGTCGCGCTGCTCCCTCTGCGCGAGGGCGACAGCGTCTCCTTCAGCTACGAGTACCTCGCGCACAACCCGCGCCGCATCGCCGCCGACTTCTCGGGCGTCTACCTTGCCTCGGCCGACGGCCGCGCCATCACGCCGCTCCCGCCGGTCGAGCCGGCGACGCTCTACTTCGAGGGCGACTGGACGGCGCAGGCGCTCGTGGACTTCTACAACTACCTGCACAAGCACAGTCTCCTCCCGCGCAAGCTCGCGCGCGCGCGCGGCGCGCGGCCCTTGCATTTGGAGGCGTTCGCCGAGCAGACCGGCGTCATGCCGACCGGGTACGTCGACGACTTCCAACAGCTCTTCTGCCAGATGAACCCGGCGCTCTGTAACGAGCGTCAGTCGCGGCCGCCACGCGCGCGGTCGCGCGGCGAGCGTTTCGCCTTCCCCGTCGTCATCCGGCCGGGCCGCGATGTGTGGCTGCCCGACTTAAACGTCACTTCCTACACGGCGCGGCGCGGCGTCAAGCTCCCGGTCGACGTGACGCTCTACAGGCTCGACGCCTTCCGACGTCACGCAGGCGGCACGCTCGGCGAGCTCGCCAAGGAGTTCGTCGCCCCCGCGACGAGCGACGCGGAGCTGGCCGAGCTTCTGCGCGACATCAACCCCTCGTACAAGGGCGAGGACATCATGGCCGAGCGCAGCGGCTACTTCGTGATTCCCATCCTCTCGGCGCGCGTGCAGGCGGCGGTGCTCAAAAGAGACATCACCGACCCGACCTCGGAGCTGAGCGAGATAGCGCAGCGCAACAACGTGCTAGCGAGCACGATGAGCCGCCCGGCGGCGACCAAGACCAGCGCCGCGCCGCCCGCGCGCGCGTCGTCCGTCGCGCCGGGGCCGCGCCTCTCCGCCTTGGCCCTCAACACGCCGCCCGTCACCGACGAGCGTTGCGAGCCGATTGACACGGCGCTCCTCAGCCCTGCGATGCGCCTCACACACTACTGCCTGCCGAAGGAAGTGCTGACCAAGCCGGTAATGGTCGGCGTCATCGACAACATCTTCGACCGCAACCACGAGGCGTTCCGCAACCCCGACGACCCGACGCAGTCGGTCATCGTCATGCCGTCGGCCGGAAACGTCCGCCGCACCACCGACGACGCCGAGAAGCGGCCGCCGGGCGAAGTGAAGTTCATCGACCGGCTCGACCACGGGACGCACATCGCGGGCCTCATCGCGGCGCGCAAGCAGAGCCGTCGGCTGATGGGCTTCTCGCCCACCGCGACCGTCTACGCGATGAACACGTCGAACTTCATCACGGCTTCGAGCGAGTGGACGCGCCTGAAGCTCTTCAACATCAGCCTCGGCGAGACGCGCAAGAACGAGGCCCGCGCGCCCGACTCGACGCCGAAGCCCGTCACCGACACCTCGGCGCTCAAAAGCCACGTCGAGAACACGCCGCTTTTGAGCGCGCTCTTCATCATCGCCGCCGGCAACGACGGCGAAGAGATTACGAGCCGCGACGCCCTCGCCGCGACGGGCGCGCAGGAGAACGTCATCGTCGTCGGCGCGACCGACATGAGCGACCCGCCGGAGCGTATGAAGGAATCGAACACGCACGGGAAACTCGTCGGCGTGATGGCTCCGGGCGGGCCTGTCACGAGCGCGCTCTACGGCGGCGGCTACGGCGACTCGGCGGGCACGTCGCAGGCGACGGCCATCGTCACCGGCACGGCCGCCATCCTCAAAGCCCTCAAGCGCGAGTGGCAGCCTTGGAAGATTAAGTTTCGCATCGTCTCGACCGCCGACCTGTGGACGAAGAGGGATAAGCGTAACCTCGTCCTCTCGGGCGTGCTCAACGTCGAGCGGGCCGTGCTCGACACAGACCACGCCGTCGTCAAGCTCGCGCGCGGCGACACCTGTCGCGGCACGCTCTCGGCCGAGACGCTGACGCGCGACCTCGTCATCCGAAGAGGCGCGGAGCGAATCAAAATCCCCTTCGACTCGATTTTGAGAATCGCGCGGCAGGAGGACTTAAGCGATAACCTCATCAAGTACACGATTATCTACTTCGAGACGCCCCCCGAGGACGAGTGGGGGAAGGTGCGGCGCGGCATACATCGCCTCTCCGACATCGAGCCGAACATGGTCATCGACCAGAGGACGTTCACCTTCGAGGACACCGACCCGAACACGACGTGCAAGCGTGAGACCGTCGAGCTGGTAGACCTCCTCGACTTCGTCAACCGTTTCGAGGTCGACCCGTAAAGAGGCGCGGCCCGCCGTTCGCGGGCGCGCCGAGGCGAGACGCGGATGCAGTGGCTTTATTTGGCGGGTGCTATCTTGGGCGCGGCGCTGCCGCTCTCTTTTCTCGCGCCCTTCCTCGCCGAGCACGGCCCAGACCGGACATACCACCTCATCACTTAAGTATTATCTCTCAATACTGCCTTGCCGAACTTAAAAAGCAACTACAAGCTGAAGACTTTGGCGAAGAGTATTACGATACTTGGTTGTTTGAAGATGGTGTCTCGCCTAAACCGGAAAACTTTGAGATTTTCAATATCACCGAGAAATCTTTAATATTTACTTTTGTTCCTTATCAAGTCGCCCCTTATGCTTGGGGAACTAGAATTGTCGAGATACCTCTTGCCGCCATTCCTGAGTATCTGGATATAAATGGCCCTTTAAGCATCTTATTACGATGATAGATTAGAATAGCAGTTCAGTTGAAAAGAAAAACAAAAAATAAAAATTACACAGATCGAGATCACGAATTTAGGGATAACGATTCACACCCTTCGGAATACTCCTACGAATAATATTCACACTTCAAAAATTACTTCGTATCAATCTTTTTAGGTCTGCCTACCTTTCGATTT